>JAGVTS010000038.1 GCA_019136685.1 Bacillota bacterium
GCGTATAGTGGAAGGCGCCGTCACGTGCCGGAAGGTATTGACGGCAGTCCTACTGGTGGTATTGATCATGATTCCTTCTATTGGCGCGCATGTGGGCGCTTCTGCCGCCCTCGCTGATCGCGGGCGGTTCCTTGTCTTCATCGGCGGCGATCAAGTAGGCGCAGAGGACTTTGAACTTACAGCGACCGGCGCTCACTCAGTTGTTGAGATATCCGCAGGAGGTCAGGCTTCGCGCGCTGAGATTGAGCTGGCTTTGTCGTCGCGGATGGAAGTGGAGTCTTACCGGTTGGAGGCGCCTGGGGCGTGCCTCAAGGTCGCTTTTGAGGAGGGCATAGCCAAGTTCGAGGCGCCGGGAATGTGTCGCCGGATGAAGGTGTACCGCCCCCGAGTGGTCCTGGAAAGCAATGTGTTCAGCCATTATCAGATACTCCTGGGCATGTACGACCACTCGAGTGGAGGGGTCCAGTCGTTGATGGCAGTTGTGCCAACTGCAAATACCTCAGTTTCGGTCACCACGGAATTGCTCGGGCCGGGCCGCCCCAGGCGCGAAGCACTGACGGATGTGGATGCGGATGCTAAATCGAATGCAGATGCCGAACCCTCGATTCCGCTCACCGAGTACAAGATAGTCCTGGCCGGCGTGGTCGGCGTGTCGGTGTTTTCAGACGGCGCAGGCCGTGTCATGTGTGTGGAAGTCCCCGGTCAGAACGTCACGGCGGTGCGAGAGGAGTATCAAAAGGCCACCGAGAAGGCTGTCGACAGCGCCAAATCGGCAGCACCGGCGGCATCGGCAACAGGCTCGGACGCTGCCACTGCTACGGTCGGCGCCCCGGGCCATGTGGATCAGGACGTCGTTGTAGAGAGCGTCGGCGGTGTGCGCCTAGCGGGGACCCTCACCCGCCCTTCATCCGGCCTGGATCAAGGTGCGCGTCACCCGGCGATCGTGCTCATCTCGGGATCGGGCCCGCAGGACAGGGATGGGAACACACCCTTGTCCTACCAGACATTCATGTTCCGTCGGATTGCCCAGCGCCTGGCGCCCTGCGGCATAGCGGTGCTTCGATACGACAACAGGGGGGTAGGCGGGAGCACCGGCGACTTCGAATCGGCGGGACTGTTCGATTTGGTGAGCGATGCCCGGGCCATGGTTGCGTTTCTTAGGCGACACCCGAGTGTTGACCCGGCCCGCATCGGAGTAGTCGGCCATTCGGAGGGAGCCTATATAGCTTCCATGCTGGCCAGTGAAGACCCGCAAATTGCGGCCTGCATAATCATGGCGGGTGCGTCCACCACCCTGGATAGAGTGATGATAGAGCAGATCGAGTATGAAGCCACCCTCGATGAGCTGGGCGAAGCGTCGGGCAACTTGCAGTGGCTGCGCGAACACATGCAGATTGATCCGGTGGGGCAGGTTCGCGCCATTAAGGCCCCGATTCTGATTGTGCACGGTGAGAAGGACCTGAAGGTCAAGCCATACCATGCGCAGGTCCTGGCGGAGGCGGCTCAAAGCGCAGGCAATCCCAGCGTTGCCCTGGTCTATTTGCCCAACACGACTCATGAGTTTCTGCAGTGGCCGTATGGGAATCCAAGCTTCGACCCGATGGACCCCATGCGCATAGTGGAGGGGCTGCTTACCACTGTGCAAGGCTGGCTCGCTTCGACTCTGTAGGTCGGCGCATTCGGCGTCAAGCTTGTCAGTGTGCCGACAGGTCCCGCTCGAAACCTGTCGGCACACCGGCATGTGTCGCGGATTTGTCGGGAGCACGCGGATATTCGGCTCGTCGGATTGCTCTTCGACTCCCCACCGGTCGGCCTTGCGAATAGGCACTACTCTGAGCTGGCCATCAATCCTGCAAGCTCGTCAGAGTCTTTGCAGGCATAGACTGCTTTGTAGTATGCCACTCCTGCCAGCCGAGCGCATTCTGCAAGTGTCACCTTCCGCCCGCTTGCAGCAAGCTCACGCGCCGCCTCGAGGATCTTCTTCCTCGTCTGCTCCTTGGGCACTCTTTCGTACTTGCCCCTTGCAGTGCCCGCCTTGGACGATCCCCCTGCCCGACCTGTGCCTGTGCCGGCCTGGCGGCCTACAACCCCCATGACTTGAGTCTGGCCTGCGAACGACGGGGAGTCCGACGCGCTGCCCATGGCGGATGTCAAGTCTTCCTGTGCCTCCATGCGTTTCAGAAGATCGAGAAGAACCCTATCAGTCCTGCTCGCAAAGGCCGCCAGGTCGCGCCGGACTACCTCGAGCGATGCTGCCAGCGAAGCCAGTTGATCGCCGAGACGCCTTTCAGTGGCTGCCTGATCATGGCTGATGGACGCAGATTTCGTCCCAGAGAGGATGTCTAGCAGATTGGAGAAGGCGGCAAGCGATTTCCTGCCGATCTCGTCGTATGTGCATTCTTCCATAGTCAGAACCTCCTCATACAATGAAGGGATCTCTTCACGGGCACGTCTGGCCGCCGCTTCCTGAACAATGGCGGCGTAATAGCGCTGTTTG
>JAGVTS010000163.1 GCA_019136685.1 Bacillota bacterium
AAAAGCAGCTTCAGTTCTTGGCTGCGAGTTCAAGCTGGAGATAAACGGCGCATGCCTTCTGTAGGCGCGAGAGCCGGGCAAAGCCCCAGCTAGCAGAATCAAACCCTCCGCGCGGTGCAATACTACTCTGGACACTGCACCGATGCGGAGGGGTTCGTTTTGCGCTCGTATGAGAGCCTCGTGAAACACGAAGGCAACTCAGCGTTGTTTGCTGCGATCGAGATATCTATCGTGTCTACTTTGGCAGGGCGCCCGGTGCACGTGCACGCCGAGGGGGTCAGAGGAACCGGCAAGACCACCATCATGCGGGCGGCTGCAGGCATCCTGCCGATGATCGAGCGAATCACCGGGTGTGAGCACAATTGCAGGCCGTGGGCGCCGCACTGCCCCGACCACCGAAACGCGCTTCCCGCTCGGCTGCGCGAGGTCGGCTCGGAGTTCGCGCAGATGCCTTTCCTGGAGATTTCCCACTCAGCCCGGCTGGGAACAGTCGTGGGCAGTATAGACCTAGCGCGTGTGGTCGACCCAAACAACCCCCAGGCCGCGTTGCTTTTAGGCACCATACCCCGGGCGAACCGGGGGATCATTTTCATCGACGAGATCAACAGGCTCGCGGATACCTCGCCGGAGCTTACGGATGTGCTTCTCGACGCCATGGGAACCAAGCCCGGCAGGGTGCAGATAGAGGAAGCCGGCCTGCCGGTGGTGTCGCTTCCGCTGGAGACGGGCGTGTGGGCGGCATCCAACCCCGATGAAGACCCCGGCCCGCTTGAGGATGTTCGGCGTCAGCTGTCGGACCGGTTCGATCTCTCAGTCGAAATGGGACGGGCGTGTGAACCCGGCATGATCCGCAGGATCCTGGAGTGCGATGACTTCGACGCTCCACGCCGAGCGCCGGAGGCTCCGGCGACCGGGTGCTGGCCGGGCCGCATGGCCGCTGCCGCGCTGCTTGTGCCGAGGGTGCTCTTCCCCGATGAGATGGTGGAACTGCTTGCCAACATCTACGTGGATTTCGATATCGAGAGTATCCGCGCGATAGAGGCCGCCAGGACGGCCGCGCGCTGCAGGGCTGCATTGGCCGGCAGGAGTCGCGCGTCGATCGAGGACCTGAGAGCAGTGCTCGGCATGGTACTGCGCCATCGCGTAGAGGTGGCGGCCCTTGCCAACATCCTTAGGTACGTCGATGCTATGCAGGAGAAATCTGTTCACGGCAGAAGTGTCGGCGCTGTCATGCCTGGTTGCCCAGGAGCGCCCGGATCTCTTGGGCGTCGAGACTCGCAGGGGGCGGAGCAGACGAGACTGGGATGCGAAGGCGCTCCAGACCGGCCTGACCGCGACCCGAGCGGCGACGGCGCCGGAGTCGATATGGACCAGGCGTCTGCGCACGGGGGAGCGGGGCTTCGCGCCATTTTGCACAGGCTCTTCGATCACATTCGCGCTGAACAGCACGGCGACTCGTCAGGGCCGGAGCGCGGCGGCCGACCAGACCCCCAAGGGCATGGCAGTTGCCCGAGCGATTCAGCAGGCGACTCTGGCGAAGGCTACGCCGGCGGAGTCGGGGCAAGGGTCGGCTCATTCAGTCGACGGAGCGCAGGCGCAGGCGCGGGCGCAGGCGCAGGTGCGCGGGCTGGAGCCGGGGCCGGGACCGGGACGGACTCCGGGAGCGCGTTGGAAAGCGCGGTTACGGAAGTGTGTCCTCCGAGTGTTGCCCGACCCATCGTCCAGGTCGGGCCGAAGATCGTATTCGCCGAGGAAGACCTGATTTGAAGCCCGTCGAGCTTGAGGCGTTCGCCGCCGAGGTCAACGGCCGTCTTGATCGTGGGCTTGGAGTGCGAGTGGGCGAGACTGCCCTGGTGTCGCGCCGAGTGCATGTAATCGATCCGACTCGTCCACATGAGGCCCAGGTGAAGTGCCTGGCCGATGCGGGACAGGTTTTCTACCACCGGAGTCTCGTGGACGAGGTGGTTCATATCGACATCTTCCATTCTCTGGCCGATGTCAGCCATTACGCGATCGCTCAGGCGTCCAGGCGCGCCGTCGACGAGTTCTCGCAGGAGGCGTACTTGGTCTCTTGTGCGTCGACTGCGTTGGCAGACTTCATCGACGTACAGACTGCTACAGGCGGAGGCAGGGCAACGGGCAGCCTCAAGTACGGTCGGAAACCCTCCCTCAAGACGGCTCATAGAGGACACGTGCATCTCGCGGCGCTGATGCCGCGCGAGGCTGTGGGATTGCTCTACTACCTGGTCCGCGACGTGGAGCAGGTAATACAGCGGCAGGGGGTGGAGCTGAGGCGGTTGGACCGGATCGTGAACGATACCGACCCCGGGGGGACTCCGGTCGATCTGTCCCCCTATTCGTGCCCTACGGATTCGCTTCTGCAAGAGCATGCTCCGCCGGCCCGGCTCACTGACGACTGCGCCATGATGAAAGATGCGCTCGACGCGGCGGTTGATTTTGGGTCTGTGTCGAGCCTGGCCAGCTTCTGGGAGTGTG
>JAGVTS010000203.1 GCA_019136685.1 Bacillota bacterium
AAGGCCGCCGGGATGGACTTCGACGACTTGGTCGACTGGATTGTCCGGTCGGCGTGGACCAGATACTACCACTGATCAGGTGCGTTTCTGCGTCTTGCGACCCGTCCGAACACCGCCGAAAGCTTCCCTCGGAGGGCTGTGGCGGGCGCGACGGGTCGTTCGTTTTTCGAAAGCCTTCTTTGCATGCGCAGGAATCCTCGCGCGGCTGTCAAATAGTCAATGTGCATTTCATGCCGCGATTACCATTGGTTTCAGGCGAGAAATAGCCGATTCCTAAGGAGGGACACGACCTTGAGACGTACGCGTTACGTCGCGTTGCTTGCACTGGCTGCATGCCTACTGGCGGCCATCGTCTCATCCCATGCAGGCGCACAGGCGCCCATGGCCGGCGAGAAGACCTACATTGAGCTGATTCTGGACTCGTCAATCAGCATGAGCACTCGCGTGGAAGGCTGGAAGTCCAGAATGGACGTGGCCAAGGCAGTCATGGAGCAACTCATCCGCGACCTTCCGGACGACCCCAATCTCATGGTGGCGCTCAGGATCTACGGGGCCGAGCTCAGGCCTAACCTGACGCCATGCGAGGATACGGTGTTAGTTCAGCCCTTTGCTCCTGTAGCCAAGGCAAGGCAGAATATGATCGACCAGGTCAAGTCGATGAAGGCCAGGGGCATGACGCCCATTGCCCTCTCACTGGATCAGGCGGCCAAGGACTTCCCGGACAAAGCGGCTCGCAACATAATCGTGCTGATCACCGACGGCGAAGAAAGCTGCGGCGGCGATCCGTGCGCAGTGTCCGCCAAGCTACAGGCAAGCGGATTCGTCATGAAGCCGTACGTGGTAGGGTTCGCCCTCACCGAAAAGCAGGCCGCCTTGGTGCGCTGCATCGGCGAATACTACTCGGCCTCAGACACGGCATCGCTCAGGCAAGTTCTCTCCACGATCATGGCCCGCGCTGTGGCGCCCGCTCAGATAGAGGTGCAGGCTTGGGCGGGCGCAACCAACGTGACGAGGCAGGCCGAGATCGAGATCGTCAAGTCCACCGGCGAGATCATGCAGTCGACCCGCACCGCGCAGGACCCGCCGGTCGTGCGCGCGCAGGTGGACGAGGGCCAGTACATAGTGCGCGGCCGTCTCCTAGTAGGCTCACAGATCCTGACGGCCCAGGCCGCAGGAATCGCTGCCAAACCTGGGCAGACGAGCGTGGTAAGGCTGGACTTCGGGCCGCTAGACGGCAGATTACGCGTGACCGCCCGCGCGTCGGGGCAGGATGTCAGCGACCGCGTCGATATCCGGGTGCTTGAAGCAGGCAGGCCTGTGGCTGCCAGCTGGGCCGGGATCCCGCCCACTGCCACGCTGCCGGCAGGCGACTACACAGTCGTCGCTACCCACCGGCAGTACCCTGAGCTCACCAAGACGGCGACCGCCACGGTGCAGACCGGACGCGATGCCTACGTCGACGTCGACCTGGGCGAATTGCCGGCGACGCTTGAGGTGACCGTGACATACCGGGGCGCGATCATGTCAAACCTGTGTCAGCTGAGCGTGCTCGCTCCGGGACAGGCAGCACAGGTGATACGCAATACGGCCGATGGGCGCGCATTCCGCTGGACCTCGACCCCGGGAGTATATGACCTCAATGTGATGTACCGGGATGTTGTGGCGGTCGAAAAGGCCGTTCCCGGCGTGCAGCTCGCGGGCGGTCGAACAACCAGCATTACCGTGAGCTTGGACGACCTCCTCGGCGCTCTCAGAGTGCGCGTAGTCGCCGGCGGACGCGATGTGACCGCCGACTCGAAAGTGATGGCGGCAGGACGCGACGGCGAGATCGAGTTGCCATTTGCGGGCGGCATGCGCCAGGCGCTCGTGGTTCCAGGCGTATACGCTGTGACCGCAGTCTACCGCGACACTGAGAGCGACATGTGTGAAGCATACGTCAAGCAGGGGGAGACCACGGATCTGACCATAGAGGTGAAATTGCCCGGTCGGATCGCGGTAGTCCCTACTGTTGAAGGCAAACCCATGAGGCCCGACAAGCTAAGGGCGTGGGCATATCTCGACGGCGCCTCAGTCGGCAACGTTGTGGTGCAGTCGGATAGAGTTGAGATAGTCGTACCCGAAGGCAAGTACAACGTCGTCGGCGAGATATCGGAACCATTCGCCCAGCGCCGGGAAGCGCCCGGAATCCAGGTACGGGCAGGCGAAACGGTGCAGGTCAAGATGAACTTCGACCCGGCAGGCCTGCTACGCGTCAGAGTCGTGGCTGACGGAAGGCCGCTTGAGGCTAGAGCATGGGTGCACTTCTTCGGCGGCGAAGGCGGCAACTTCACGCAGATGGACCAGATCTCACGCGGCGTCTTGGAACTCAAAGTCCCTGCAGGCGCCCACGACATCGAGATCTCCCCCGGTCTTGAGGGGATCCAGACCCAGTGGCTCCGCGGAGTTGAGATCACAGGCGGCGCC
>JAGVTS010000021.1 GCA_019136685.1 Bacillota bacterium
ATGTGCGCCATCAGAAGGCAACAAGCGAGCACGGGAGCGGCGAGCAGGCCGGAGACTGGAACGCTTCATCCCCGGGATGAATCCCGGGGCTTTCGCTTGTGAATCTCTGTAATCATCGCCGGCGGCAAACCCTGCTTGTCGACGTAGACCATGTTCGCCCGAACCACGCGAACGCTCTTGGGCAGCGGGCCCGGGATCGGTTTGTCGGTCTCTCGCCGCGACGGCGGGAAAAGCCATGGATCAGTCGCCGCGGTAGCATCGTCACCAGACACATCGACTACACTCGCCCGAACACCTGTGATGCCGTCGCCGACTGCAACTTTCTGTACAAGCTCAACAGCGGCTTGAGCGCTCATTCGGCGCACCTGCGAAAGATAGGCCCACTGATCGGCGTACGGCTCGAAGCTGCGACTTACGAACACGCTATGGCCCAGCTTGCGCGGGCCATGCTGGAGCGGCAACGCAATCAGATTGCCGAACCCGCCTCCAGACGCTGCTTCAGGAGCGCGTTCTCTCTGCGCAGGCTCTCACACTCTGAAACAAGTCTTTTGACCTCTGCCTCCAACTGCTCGATGCTCTTCATTCGGATTCCACCCAGTCGTCAGGTGCTCTTTCCTGTCAGCGCACCTACTACTGCTGCTAGCGTGCGCCCGCAGGCCAATGCGCCCGATCCATCCAGTTGCCATCACTGTACATGACGCATGCCGTTACTGTCAAAACCCCGACTTGCCTCGCCAAAACTGTGGTCGAAATTGATTCGTTGCGTCAGATCAAGAGTGTCGCTGAAGTGGATGAGCGGCATACACCGGATATGCGCGCGTAGCAGCCGCCAGAGCTCGTCGGTACGCAACTCCCGAGCCTGCGCCCCCCGCCAAGCGGGAAGACTTCCGCGCCTACTTGGCGACCGTATGGTTTCCAGTACGGCTTTTGGCGACGCCGTACTGGAAACCATACGGTTCTGCACACTCAAGCTTGTCCGGACGTAACAGACGGTGGGGATTCCGTTGCTAGGAATTCGGCGCTCGGCAAACATGCAGCTAGAGCCCCTGGCGATACATGGCGCTACAGCGGCGAGCCGTTGGTAAGTGCCCATGGGGGTGTTCGACCCCCCAAAACGCCCTCCGATTTCACCGGATAGTGCTGAACCATATGGGTTTTCCATACGGTTGTACCAATCCCAGCTCAGCGCCACTTTCGTAGCATACGCCCTGTGTAAGGCCCCCTTGGAGGCGAAGTCCTACGCCCAGGCCGACTTCTTCAGCCTCCGCGCCCTAGACGAGGCTTTCATGGCCAAGGATCCTGCGCGCCGCGGCCAGGGCTCGACCAGGCGATTTCTCGCCTGGTCGGGTTGGTCGCTTGGTCAGGTTCGGGGCCTCTCACGATGCAGGTGTGGGCCTGACAGAGACTGGGCAGCTGTGCGACCATGGGAATCGTGACCTCAAGGCCACCGGCGGTTCGAGCGGGATTCCCGCCGACTAAACCCCGGGGCAAGTTGGGGTTGCGTTAGCTGGGAATCCCACCTCTATACTGCACACTCTGTCCAGACGTATCAGTGCGCACTGAGCGTACTCGGTGTCGATTACCCCTTCTTCGCCGAACAGCTTGATGACTATTCCGGGGCACGGGTTAAACGCCGCAAGAGACAGAAACCCACCGCCGATGCCCACAATCCTTGCGTTGCACGCCTTCTTGCAGCACTTGCCGCATTCGAACTCCACAGCCACAAGCTGACACGGATCCGGACATTGGTTCATGAAGACTCCGATGGGGTGCCCGTTCAGAGCTTCCGTGGAGAACATCTCGGCCTCCTGGGAGGTTGGAGTATCCATCATGTGCCGCCACCTTTCAGGGTTCTCGGCCCTTGCCGGGCCATACTACCATCAAGGTATGCTCCTGCGGCGGAGTATCACCCCTGCGTATTGTCACGATTTGCATGATTGGCATGGAAGGGCCGGGCCCCCTCCGCGGATTGCCCGGCATTCGTAGCGCCAATCTGACTACCTGACCAGGAACGCCCCGCCTACCTCGTAGGAATCCCACATCTGGGGATGCTCCGACTGATTCTCGCGCGCGGCCATGAAGGTATGCATCTCCTTGGCGCTTATCTTGCCGTCGCCGTTCGAATCGGCGTTGGCCGAGGTTTCGGTGATTGTTTTGCCGGCCAGGGCGCTGATTACATAGTAGTTGTACTCACCGTGGTGACATTTCACACCGTTGTACGTCTCCTGTTCGAGGTCTGCCCTGTGCGCGTTCTCATTCGACATACATGCGGTTGAAATGAAGCTCTTGCCGTTTTGCAGGTCGTCCACAAAGCCGCCGCTTCTGCACTGCTGCATGAAGATGGCCCTCTCCTTGCATGCCAGCAGGTTCAACCTGCTAGCGAAATCCGAATCACAGCAGACCCCATCCCTCAGGCAGAAGTAGGCCGGATTGCCTCCTCCTCCATGGTCGAACACCCACACGAAAAGGCTGTCGATGGAGGTGATCTTGTTCACGCCTATTGACGGATCGCCGTTTTTGAGCCCGCTCAGGACCTTGTTCACCCATGCCACAGTAGCCGGGAAGTCGGTGACCTTGCTTGTGTGCCGGTAGTTGGGATTCGCAGAGGGGTAATCGTTGCCCCAGCCATACAGCACATAGATGTTGTTCTCCTTGTAGCCTGCCGCAAGCAGTGCCTTGTACATCCACACTGTGTCGTTCCAGAACTCGTCATAGCCGCTTTCTGCCACATCCCCGCAGATGAGCAAGGCATAATCCCTAGCGAGAGTGGTTATGGGGCCGATCACGATATCTTTGGCCTTCCATATGGGCACTAACTGCGGCGCAATCAGCACCTTAAGGTCGGGCTTGAGGATCCTTATGCTCCTGTCCGAAGGTGTCAGTACTCTTACCTCGTTGTCCCGGATTACTATTCCCATGGGGTCCGGCGCCTGAAGGTCTATTGCTTTGGTTTTCAGCCTGAGCGCCGAATCGAACAACCGCAGTTGGCTGTTCTCGGCGTCCAGAACATAGAGGTTGCCCCCGGCAAACTGCATGGCCATAGGCCGATCGCCCGGCGACCATGCCTGCATGACCGCCCTATTCGACGCCGGATCCACAGCGAAGATCGAGCTTGAATAACCCGCCGACATCGCAACGTAAACACACCTGCCATCGAAAGCAACGCTCGACAGTCTACCGCTCCTGACCACGTCGCCCGCCATCAGGCTCCCGTAGTCCGTGGACCTCAGATCCAGCACTCTGTCAGTCCGGCCTGAACCTATGTCTACTGAGAACACAGCGTTATTGCCGCAGTCGCCAATTATGGCTCTGCCTGTCGTATAGGCCGATATGCCCGCGGGCTGCTCAATCGGTATCGCCATTGACTTGGTGATCCTGCCGTCTTGATCCAGCGTAACTAGCTGATTCCTTGCGGCGCCGAAGACTTGACCATCGACCTCTCCCATAGCGACCAGGTTCGACAGCGAAGGATTCGTGATCTTGCGTAGCAGCGGCGTTGCGGGGAGATTTACCCGGGGAGTAACCGGAGGCGGAGCCCCGGCAACAACCCCGGCTAAGATCAGCAACGCTATCAGTACCGAAGAACACCCAAGAACCCTATGCATTTCCCTCACTCCCTCCTATGAGTATGTCTATGCGGCGCGGTAGGAGTTGGCTTATAGCCGGGTTACTTCTGTATCGGGGAAAACTACACCGCCGTCTCCGGCGGTGTATTGGGCAAATGGTCAGTATGAATGACGATTGTGGACGATTACTGAAAGTTACGCCTCTACGTAAGGTATAGTCTGAGGTCCTTCGGGCAGCACGCATATCCTCGCGTCCGGACCGTACTTCCGCAACAGTTCCGCCAGTGTGTCCTCGATTCTCTCGCACGGCTTGAGCATGGTGGTGCATATCTCGTCCTGCGAAAGGCGATGCGAATACAGGTAGACGTCTGCACGCATCTGGATCTCCGCCTGTAGCTGCACCTGCCATTGGTCCTGCATGGAGAAATCGGGGTCTGCGATCAGCTCAAGCGCCCGCTCGGGTGTGCCTGCCCTCTGCAGCAGTTCTTGAAAGTGGCTGCCTGCAGGGATGCCGTCGATGCACTCGGCCGCCGCGATTATCGCCCCTCCATCCTTAACGATGGATGCTGCCGCGGAGATGCCCTTTACGGTCTGGTACACATTTCGGTCCAGCGGATATCCGCTGTTGGTGGTGATGACCACGTCGAAAGGCTCCCGCACCGCCCTCATAGCCGTCTGCTTGGCGTGCTCGGCGCCTCGGGCGTGAGCCGCCCGCAGCTCTCCAGCAAATACGCGGGTGATCGCCTTCTCTGAGTTCAACGTGACGTTGACTATAAAATCAGGCGCTGTTAGCAAAGCGCCTTCAGTGAGCAGTTCCCACACAAGATTGCCGTGCGTAATGCCCCAGGTAGAACTGGCATGCGACAGTATTCGGTATCCGTGGGCTTCCTTGGTGTTCTCAAGGCTCGCGATCCCGGGAAAGACGAGCTTGCCTCCCCCACTGAACCCGGCAAAGAAGTGGGGTTCTATGAACCCGGTCAGTATTTTGGAGTCCGCGCTGAGGTACTCCCGATTCACCCAAAGCTCCAGCCCGGTGCTTAGGCGACCGGCAGGCGCCATCGTTCCGCGGTCGCAGCAGTCGTGCTGGACGATTCGATACTTCCGAACCAGGTCCTCGCCGAGAAGCTCCACAAGCTCCTGCGGCGGGCTGGGTCTGTGCGTGCCGAGGGCGTTAATGAGGACTATCTGATCCCTCCCCACCCCGGCGCTCTTCAGCTCTCCCAGGAGGACCGGGAGGATCAGCCTATTGGGCACAGGCCTGGTCGCATCGCAGAAGACAATGGCCACCGTGTTCGACGGCCGGACCATGTCCTTCAAAGCGGGGCGCCCAATCGGATGCTTGAGCGCATCGGCGACTGCTGCCCGCTCGTCAGCGAGCCCCGGCACGAACACCGGTCGGACCACAGTCACATTGTCGTCCGGTAGTTTTACAGGCAATCCGGTCTTGCCGTAAGATAGAGTAACCTCCACTGCGGCACACCCCTGTCTGCATGTTCCTCGATCGCGTACCCTCCATTGCGTGCACGTATTGCGGCCTCCAGCGCTCTCTGTTCAACGAGGCCAATGATTATTCCTCCAGCCTCAGAAACCAGCTCTAGGTGCAAAAGCATTGTATACAGACGTAGGCTGGAGCCGAAGCTCCAGCCCACCTCAAGTTCTAGTATGCCGCCGGCGTAGTCTATCCGCGCATCTGGCCCATCTTCTCGTTGTAGTATGTGTACTTGGCATATTCGTCCTCCCAGAAGTCCTGCGACTTCATGCCGTCTAGGTACTCCACACTATAGCCGAAAGGTGTCCAGTCCTTCTCCTTCTGCGCAAACAGCCTTTCTTTGGCATCGGTTCTTCTCACGTCATGTATCGCCGTATCGTCCTGTGCGGCGAACACGTCGCGCACCCACCGTTCGAGCACGTGGTCGGTGGTCTCAAGACACCGCCGATCCAGATCATCGATGACCGACTCGTACCTGTCGAACCCGTCCGTCGCCACGGTGACAACGTTCTCGTCCGGGCCCAGACGGAGATGGCGAGCCATGCGAACTGCTGCGATGATATTGCACATGCCCGAAACTCCAAACAGATCGCGCATGGACTCCGCCGCCTCGCGCTTTACCCCCAGCCGCTCAAGGATGTGCGCGCCTTCGCGCATGACCTTCAGGGACTGCACGCACTCGTCATCGTGGACGGTGATGATGAAATCCGTGGTCAGGACGTTATGGATCAGGGTGCACATTTTGTCGCCGATGCCCTCGATCCGGTGCTGACCGCGACCGCCCGTCGACAATGTCGAACACTCGTAAGGCTCGACCGCCGCAATCTTGGCGTCCGGATAGACTGATTTGATGTGGTCTCCTGCAGCCAGCGTTCCCGCCGACCCAGGCGCCGACACGAAGCATGCCACTCGTCCGTTCCCGACCCCAAGCGCTGCCTCCACCGCTGCCGACCCAGTTACATGCCTGTGGAACCTGTAGTTCGGCATCAGTTCGAACTGAGCCAGAGCGAAGTTTGCGGGGTTCTTCATCAGCTCGTGCGTGCGCTCAAGCGTCAGGATCACGTCCGACTCAGTGCCCGGCGTCAGGTCCAGGGCGGCGCCGTACTTGCGGATGCGGTCGTATCTTTCCTTGCTCATGTTGTCGGGCATGATGACTACGGCCCGATACCCCATGAGACGACAGACGTACGAGACGCCGATTCCGAAATTCCCCGTAGACGGCCCCAGAATCGTGTGCTTCTCCGGATCGAGGACGCCGTCGACGCATGCCTCGATGAGCGTGGAGTAGGCCGGGCCGACCTTGTGCGATCCCGACGGGAAGCCGTTCCCGAGCAGAACCACGATGTTGACGTCGAGCCCGGTGATCTCCCGCGGGAACACCATCTTCCGGACATGGTTGTCCTTGTCCTTCCACGTGATGTTAAACAGATTTACCGGGTTCAGCTCATCGCTCTGCAGGGCTTCGACGGCCGCGGCCCTTACCGATGGCTCGATCAGCTCAGGACGAGCCATCTCGTCATAGGTTGGTCCAAACGGAAACCCAGAGACGGACATCTGATTCGCTCCTTCCCGCGAGGGACGGGATACCCGTCCCCGCAGCCTTACCTCTCAGCACTGAGGTCTACAACCAGGTCCTTGATGAGAGGATATCCCGGGAGCGGATCGAGCGTGATGTCGCCCGTAACCGCAGTCGTACATGCCAGTCTGGTCTTGCCGTTGACGACCATCCTGCACCCGGCGCACTTGCCTATCCTGCACGACCGGTAGTACGACAGTGTCCTGTCGATATTCTCAGTGATGTGCCTCAGCACGCTGAGCACGGTTGAACCCGGCTCCAGCGGCACAGTATACGACTGATAGCTAGCTTCGCCGCCGTTGACGTCAGGATCTGCCCGACGCACCTTGACAGTGATTGTCTGCACTTCGTTCGCCATCCGTTGTCACTCCTTGCTCCCGTAATCCCGGATTTCCCTGGTCGGCTGGTACTTCTCGAGGTCGACGTCATGCACTGACGTGGCGATCTTGTCGCCGTCCTTCTGTACAACGACGTTCTTGACCCAGTTGATGTTGTCGGTCTTGGGGAAGTCTCTGCGGTACAGAGCGCCCCGGCTTTCCTTCCGCACCAGGCTCGCCTCGGCGACCATCTCCATGACATCGAGCATGTTCTCCAGCTGCAGCGCCTCCACCCATTCATGGTTGAAGCGCTTCGCCTTGTTGCTCACGTAGACCTGGTCAAGCTCGGCACGTATCGCCGCGATCTCCTCAAGGCCCTTGCTCAGCCCCTTCTCCTCGCGGACCACGCCGACATACTTCCACGCCACATCCTGGATCCGCTTGCGAAGAGCGATCGGGTCAACCCCATCCTCGCGCTTCAGAGGCGCATGGAGCCGTTCCTTGATGGACATGACTTGATCGAGATCGATGTTGCCGCTGCCGGCCTTGTTGGCATACTCGCCGGCGTAGATTCCGGCGCGCGGTCCCCACACCTGGGTCATGGTAAGGGCGTTTCCGGATACTCTGTTGGCGCCGTGGATGCTGCCGGTGCCCTCGCCGCAGGCGTAGAAGCCGGCAATACCGGTCTGGCAGAACTCGTCTATCTGAACTCCGCCGTTCCAGAAGTGGCTTGCAGGCGAAGTCTCCAGTGCCTGAGTATGCAGGTCAGGCAGGTAGTCCTTCATGTTGAACCCGCCGTAGCGCCAGTGCGATATGTTGGACGGGAACCATTCGGCGCTGAAATCGATCAAGTTGTCCGGCAGGTGCTTCAGGGACAGATACGTGCCGCCCGCAGGCGAACCCTTTCCGTCGAGCACCTCTATCATCGCGGCAATGGAGTTGACGTCCCTGGTGCTGTGCTCGAGCCTTTCAGGGTCGTACTTGGCCATGTATCTCTCACCGTGACGGTTCAAAGCCTGTGTCTGAACATAGGCGCTCAGCAGATACGAGAAGTCGACGCCGT
Organism: Bacillota bacterium; assembly: GCA_019136685.1. Classification (GTDB taxonomy): domain Bacteria; phylum Bacillota; class DTU025; order DTU025; family DTU025; genus UBA5389. Next base: position 8,012 of record JAGVTS010000021.1, read on the forward strand.
TCAGCGAATCCGGCTTGATCAGGGTATATGGCAGGAACATGGGGAACTCCATGTCTATGAGCTTGGCGCCTACCCGGTAGGCCATCGCCAGTCCGTCGCCGCTCAGTTCGTCGGGAGCGGTCGTGTGCGGATAGATGCGCATAGCGCCGCCGGTGCAGAATATCACTGCCTTGGCCTTGATTACGAAGAACTTGCCCGTGGTTATCTCAATGCCGGCTGCTCCTACCACACGTCCGTTGTCGGTGAGCAGATCAGTGATCATCATGTGCTCGAGGAGCTTAATGTTGTCTCTCTTCTTCAGTTCCTTCGTGAGGACGCGGGCGAACTCCGTTCCGGGCACCCATACACCCCTGGGGTAGGTATGACCGGGTGCGTGTGTCAGTTTATCAATGCGGGCGCCCCAGTCAACCAGTTCCTTCAGCCTCATAGGCGCCTCGTCGCAGTGAATCGTAACCAGGCGCTGGTTGTTAAGGTACTCGCCCTCTTTGCACATGTCGTCCGCGAATTTCTCGGGGCTGTCATTCATGTCGCCAGGCAGTCCGAACAATTCTGCGGCGCTGCGGCTATCGATATCGATGTCTGCGTCGGCGGTGAGCGTGGCCCCGCTCTTGCCCACAACTCCCTTGGTGGCTACTACCACCGACTTGCACCGCTTGCTCGCCTCCAGTGCTGCCCTGGCTCCGGCGCCTTCGCTGCCGACTATCAGTACATCAGTTATTACGATCTCATCGGCGGTCTTTTCCAGTGTACTCATTCTCCACCTCTCCATCCAAAAGCTAAATAGCGTAGATTTCCCGCGAAGCTCCTGAGAGAATCTCAAACCCGTCCCGAGTTACTGCGACGTTTTCCTCTATACAGAACACTCCTTCCTCATTCACGATCCCGGGCTCCACGGTAATAACCATGCCTTCCTCTAGAATCGTCGAATCGTATGTGGCTATATGGGGAGGCTCAGTGCTCATCAGGCCCAGCCCGTGGCCGCATCGACCGGCGTCGAAGGTGAGGTTGAAGCCATGCTTGCCGAGCTCCCTGGCGCACGTTTCGGCGATCATGCTGACGGGCACTCCCGGCTTGATCGCTTCTATGGCAACCATCGTGGCCTCGTGCGCTATCCTCTGGAGCCGAACTTGCTCAGGGCTGGGCCCCCCGGGAACCGCTGCCCTGCAAAAGTCGCTCCAGTAGCCGTCAAACACCGCGCTGGCGTCCACCCAAAGCATATCGCCCTTTCGCAGCGCACGCCCTGTGGGACGAGCGCTGATTCGCTGGTAGTCGTCCTTGCCGGAACAGATGATGTTGAATCCGGGCGCCTCGGCGCCTGCGTCCAGCATCGCCTTGCTCATGACAGTCGCGACTTGCTCCTCTGTCCAGCCATCGCGCACCTGTGAATAGCAGGCTTCGAACGCCTTGCTCGTAGCCTGACACGCCTTCCGGAGGCACTCCACTTCCGCCTCGGACTTCACAATGCGCAATCTCCAGAGCAGCTCGGATGCGTCCACAAACCTCGCCTTGGGAAAGGCGGATACGATCTGCTCCCATGCCCGCATAGGTAGCCCAAGCCTCTGTTCGTATCCGAGTTCGCATCCGATAACGGCTGAGGCCAGCCCCATGTCCGACAGCGCCTGCTTGATCTGGGGTACCGCGTCTTCCACCAGACTGCCGTATTCGCGCACATCGGCTACGAATGAGCGCGACTCGGCCTCCGGCCTGGTAAAGCAGTGCACGATCATAGCCGCCCCCCCGTCGCGCGTGAGCACGGCCACGTGTGGACGGGTGAAAGTCGACCATGGCGAGTGAGTCCTATGGCCCGTGAAGTAGAAGTAGTTGGCTTCTGCAGTGATCAACAGGGCGTCGATGTTCTGCGCCTTCATGAGCGCCCGGGCCCGTTCTAGCCTTGCCTCGTACTCCTCTCTGGGGAATATGGAATACTGACCTCTCATCCCTATCTACCAGTCCTTCCTCGTGCTATGTGTTTTCGCTGGCCCGGCTGTCCACTATAGCTTGAGATCGTGGGCAACCTACCCGCCCCAAGGATAGATGCAAGACGTGTGCCATCACACATCCTCACAGAATGCTACGGAGGTACCGACAGAAGATCCGATCCCGAATACCGCTATGACCTGGGCAATCCTTGAGCATCACATCCCTTGGAGTTACACGATCGGCATCGCTGCCCTCACCTGTAGACTGGACAATAGCACCTTGCAGTAGCATTTTGCAGTACCGTCTTGCAATTTGCTATTGCAAGGACTTCTGTGCTATGCTCACATGGAAGGGCCCGCTTGGGGCCCCATCTGCGCCATCTGCACTCAAGAGGGGGGAGCCCACCTGTTAAGCCTGAGAATGGTTCAAAGTGACGTACAGAGAGTAGCCGAAGCCATTGCAGTGGCTCTAGATGTTGACGTGGAGATAACCGATCGCGATCTGATCAGGGTGGCGGGCACAGGGGAATTCAGCAGGCAGCTGGGCAATAGCCTAGCCGGGCAAGGACGCGTCCACGCCCACGTGCTGCAGACCGGCGCGACAGTAGTGATAGAGAATCCGGGCGATCATGAGCTATGCCGAACATGCGCAATGGCCAGGCGCTGTTACGCCACGGCCGAGCTATGTTGCCCTATCAACCATGGTAGCGCCGTCGCCGGCGTAATGGGGTTGGTCAGCCACACGCAG
>JAGVTS010000103.1 GCA_019136685.1 Bacillota bacterium
AGTGAATAGAACGTGCTGTTCTGCGAGCGCATCCTGCTGTCGTGCAGAGCAGGAGCGCCGTAAGGTAGAGATCGATTTTCTGTATCTCGACTTGAGTGTGTGCGAAAGATGCAGAGGTACTGACGCCAGTCTTGACGCAGCTGTGGCCGAAGTATCGAGTGTACTCAAGGCAGCTGGATTCGATGTTGTTGTGAACAAAACCAACATCACCTCAAGGGAGTTGGCAGTGAAACACCGGTTCCTGAGCTCACCAACGATTCGAGTGAACGGCAAGGATATTCAGCCTGACGTAAGGGAGTCGGCTTGTGAGAGTTGCACCGACCTGTGCGCATGCGGAGATTCTGTAGACTGCAGGGTATGGCTGCATGATGGGGCAGAGCATACGGTGCCCCCCAAGGAGTTCATAATAAACGCGATCCTGCGAGAGGTGTACTCGGATACCCCAGCGCCAGCCCAGGTCATGGGCGAGTATCAGCTTCCGCATAACCTAGAGGTGTTCTTTGAGGGACGATAGGCTCTGAGAGGACGGTAGTTCCGAGATCACCCAGGCAACGCTGCTCATATGCTGGCACAAATAGTCATGAACGGCATTGTGATCCTGTACGTCGTCATCCCTCTAGCTGCGGGTTACGCCACCAGGAGGCGGCTGATCAGGACCAGAGGCGAGGGTCGGTATAGCAAACGCCGAAAGCGACATCAACGCAGCCCGACACGCACGTGCAGCCACCGTCAGCGCTGTCCGTCGTAGCGTGCGACGCAAGTTCTGGCGGGCCAGTTGAGTAGAGATGGAGCGTACCTTCATACTCGGCCTAGAAGTCCTCGCAAGTTTGGGGCCGGCCCCGCCCGCGCCGCGGAAGCCGGTGAGCGCAGCCGGCTGCTGCCGCAAGAGCGGCCCAGGGGACCGACGTGCTTGACACCAGGAGCGTTCTTGCCTCCTCCACAGTGTTCACATTCAGAGCCTGCGTCGATAGAGTCTTGGCGGCCATGCCTACAACGGTCTTGGCCACGAGCGCAGCCATCGCCAGCCCAAGCGGCACAGCAGCCGCGCACAGCAGCATCGCCTCGGCGACGACGACTCTCCGAATCTGGCTCGGCTGGGCGCCCTGTGCTCGAAGCATGCCGAACTGAGCTATGCGCCGCGAGCAGAATCCCCCCGCCTGTCGACAGCGACGCCGGGTTGTTTTTCATCGGACCCACAACAATCAGTTCAGGCGCCACCGCAAGTGCAATCCCTGCAACCGAGAGTAGCGCAGTCAGCTTCTGCCGCTGCACACTGCGGAGGCTGACTCCAAGATAGCTCTTCACGGCTCAACCCTCCCTCACAACGCCGTCGATAATCTCGAGGGTGCGATCCGCCCGCGCAATAGCCACCCTCTGCTGCTGGCCGCCGGATAGCTGGCCCGGCAAGTGATTCAAACGCTCACTCAGGCCCAGCAACGAATGGAGCCTGTTGACATGGACCGGATCTGGCTGCGCCCCATCGAGCAGCACGGGCATGATGATGTTTTCTTTCGCAGTCAAAACGGGCATGAGGTGAAACGCCTGGAATATGAAGCCGAAGTTGCGGCGGCGGAAGGCCGCGCGCTCGCCCTCGGGCAATGCGTACAGATCCTGCCCGTCGACGTACACGGCGCCGGTGGTGGGATCATCCAAACCGCCTAGCAGGTGCAACAGCGTAGACTTGCCGCTGCCGCTGGGCCCGACTATTGCTGTGAACTGCCCTTCCTTCAGTTCGAGATCGGTGCCACGCAGCGCGCAGACTGCTGCGTCGCCGCGACCGTAGGTTTTTGACAGGTTTCGAGTTTCCAAGATGGCCATGACCAATCGATCCTCCTTGTTCAGTTTCAAGGAGGACTATATATCGGGTTTCTACACGATTTCTAAACTCACTCGCGCACCGCTGACGACATCCGCACACTCCTCTGGGTTAGCGATCATGTTGGCGATGGCGATACTACCTCCGTGCCTTTTGACCAGCGCCTCGGCTATAGTGAGTCCAAGGCCTGAGTGGTGCGCAGCGTCGGTTCGAGCCTCATCGCGAAAGAAAGGTTCAAGCGCGTGGGAGAGCGCCTTCCTGGAAAACCCCCGGCCGTCGTCGACCACCTCCACTACCAGCGCAGCAGGAGTACTGCCGTGGACCGCGCTGCTATCACTACCTGCCCCAATGCAACCGGCCTCGCCGCCGCCGGAGAACGTTACCTGCACCCGTCGCCGGGCGTGGCGAAGCGCATTCTCGATCACATTGGCAAGCACGCAGTCGAGCAGCGCTGTATCGAATTCCACGCTCCCGTGCACAGTGCAGACAACCCCAAACTCCTTGCCGAGGTCGCCGGCGAGCGCCGAGTAGGTTCCGGCAATGCGGTCGACATATGTGGGCACGCCCACAGGCGCACGCTTCACCGGCCAGTCGTCAAGCCTGCGCAGTTCGCGCATGGTGTCGATGTAGTGCTCCATGCTCTCGAGCGAATCCCTCAGATAGCCAATGGAGCTCTCTACATCGGCAGGCGGCGCAGGCCATCTCTGAAACTCAGTCTCCAATAGGTCGAGGTGGCCCTTCATCACCGTGAGGGGTGTTCGAAGATCGTGGGCAAAGGCACTGATCAACTGAGGGGTTCGCGCAGTTTCATCCTGTAGAAAAGCATAGCCGCTAGGATGATGCATGCTCCGAACACTACGACCGATATCGCCTCGTTCAGGGCTCGCTCCAGAGCACTAGGCGCGTCCCCCTCCGGGAAAAACCAACCGATCCTGCCGTCGGGCAGAGCAACCTGCACCCCATACTCGCCTGCGAACCTGCTCGGGCTCAGTACACCGGCAAGCACGACAGTGGCTACGACGGCTAGCCCTGCGAAGGCCACGATGCAGAGCACAAGAGCCCAGCGCAGCGAAAGCTTGTCTATTACTCTCTTGACCATCGATAACCCACGCCCCATACAGTCTGTATATAGTCACCTGCGCCGTGCACTTCCAGTCGTCTCCGTACTCGCTTGATATGCTCGTACACTGTCGTATCGTCTCCCTCGGCATCGTAACCCCAAATGCACTCATAGATGTGTTCCTTGGAGAACACCTGGCCAGGATGGAGCGAAAGCAGTTCCACGATGTCGAACTCCCTGCGGGCGAGGGGGACGGGAACGCTATCATGGAAGAGCGTGCGTGCCGAGTAATCGATGGTGATGCGACCGAAAGACACCCTCGTACGCTCGGCTCTCCGCCGGCGCTCGCGTCGCAGATGGGCCCCGATGCGCGCATCCAGTTCCTTGATGCTAAAGGGTTTGGTGATGTAGTCATCGGAGCCTGCGGCGACGAGGATCTCGTAGCCTTCGTTCTCGAGATGCCGGCGGACGAACGCGACTATGCCTGGCTCGTCATCAGCAATAAGGATCCTTCCGCGCATCTTCGACCCCCCTGGCGCGCCGGTACGTACACGCCGCTCATGCGCGGTTGACTAGTTCAACATCTTGCCACAGCCTTTCTTCGCCCCGTGCGCGCTTCTCATGCGAGGCGGGAAGACACACGGTCGCCGAAGCTTCGACCCGGCAAACTATGGTCTCCGTGGGAGGAAATTGACGCCTACCGGCGAATCCCAGAGTCAGTCGCAGCAAGCACGCTATATCGCATCAGGGGGTACCTCTCAGATGTTCAGAAGACTGCGGATCTATCTTGCGGCAGCCTTCATGTGCCTGGCATTCATAGCCCACCCCGACCATTCCCAGGCCCAGGCTACATACACCACCGAGTTCGACGCCGCTCTCACCGTTACGAGCATCACAAGGAGCGAGCTCTTCGATGGCTGGGGCGAGCTGGCTGGAAGGAGACGGACGACAGAGTCGTTCAGCACCAGCCTTGTTGTGTCAGTTTTCAGGAACAAACTTGACCCATACATCGAGGATCCTTTCAAGGCCCTGAAGAATATCGACTACAACGTGACTACCATGTTCGAAATCGCTTCGGGTTCCAACTGGGTGAAAGACTCAGCCGGCGGGAGCAGCCGGTTGCCCGTGAGAGTAAACATCTCCAGCCGCTCGTGGGAACGAAGCATCGAAGGCAAAGACAAGGGCCTGATCCTCGTCAACGTCTACGACGGCCAGGGCACGCTCGACAAGACCGGAGTGGGCCTACACATCAGCCCCATACCCCCCGGGTCAGGCAAAGGGCCCGTAGTCAGCCTCACCAGCGGATACAGGCTGGTGGTATCCGCAGGCAACATCCAGGGCTTTACGGACCCATCGGCCCCAAGAGGCAAGGCGCGCTACTACGATCAATACCTGAAGAAGTGGATCGATGACCCTCAGAAGTACGGCATCGCTCCGCCGTCTCCCTGGGTGCTGCGGAACACCGACCTCGACCCCGAGATCGGCGAGGATGCGACCGTGAAGCTGGCAGAGTTCCCGAACCCCAGGGATCTCGAGAGGTTTCTTACCGATCCAAAGGGCAGCGCCACGTTCACCGTAACGGCATCGCATTACGTCAGCAACAGCCACGAGAAGTCGACAACGGACATATCAGTCACCCTCACTCTGACGCCTCGACCGCAGAAACTGCAGGCTGTGATCTCTGCCCTGCCTGGCTACGAAGAGTGGCTCCCGAAAGGCGGGCGCGACGAAAGGACGGTGGGCAATGTCATAGCCATCAGCACAAGGCTTCAGGTGGAGAATGACCCCCTTGAGTTACCCATGGAGAAGGTGCGATTCCGCTATGAGCTGGTGGACACATCGCGGGAACGCGGAGTGTGCCTAAACAGCCCAGCGCTGGACTTGGCTGCAGTCATGAGCGGCGGTCTTGATGACCCGGAATACGACCTGAAGATCAGCGCGAAGGGCAACCCTCACCTCGAAGTATCGGAAGACGGCCAGACCGCTACTACGAAAGAGGAGTCCATCAACCCCCAGTTCCGCTCGATCAGCGCGGTAAGGCTTGACTGCTTCGACTGGGGCGCCCACGCCAAGCTGAAGGTCACGGCTATACTTGAGGACGGCACGGAGATCCCCGCTCACGTAGACGGAAAGCCCGACAAGACCGAGTTGGCGATTCCCATGGATGACAACGACAACTACGTAGCGGACGCCTGGGAAAGGCAGATGAAGGTGTTCGGCGATAGTCTGCCCGCCGCCTGGGATGAATCGCCTCAGCCCAGAGGGCAGAGGGCTAACGGCGACGGGATATCGCTATATGAGAAGTACCGCGGCCTTTACTGCAGTAAGCTAGATGCAGGTTCAGTTGCTCATGAACGGCTTGACCCGAGCTACAAGCACCTGTTCGTGTGCGACGAGAGCGGCATTCTGGGCGCCATCGCGCACGACCCAATTCCGGAGGCGGCAGCGCGCTCTTTCGAGGAGCTCTCAGGGCTCGCGATACGACTGGTGTCGGGCAGCCACTGGACCGGCCCCGGCAGCATCGGCGACGCCCGGCGCATAGTCAACTTCAACCACGGCGATGACACGAATGCGATTGAGCAGACAGCGCTGCATGTCACTGTCACCAACGACTACAACCTCGTGCCCCCCGGGTGGCTAAAGTTCTGGGAATCGAGCACGGGAAAGCCCCTTACTGTGGGCATGTTCGACACGTGGATATTCAGCAGCGGATATGCCTTCCCCGACATCGGACGCGGGAAGATCGGGTCGCCCATGCACACCTACCAGATCAATATCTCTTTGGGACTGCTCGACTACAACTTGAAGCATAGCGCGGCAGCGCACGTCAGACGGCAAGACTGGGCACTTGACGAGGCCAGTCGCATCGAAAAGGACTTCCAGAAGTGGGTGGATGAGCATCCCCATACCTACGAGGACTTCCATCCCGAACCGGGGCAGTCCACCGAGTTCCTTGACGCCTATGAGGCTCGAAAGGCCCAGCGGGATCAGGAGAAGAAGGCCCTGGAAGACCGCATCAACCAGGCTGTAGAAGACTATATCGCCGCCCACCCCGACGAGTGGCAGCGGCGGCGGTCAATCGAAATCGCTTACGTTGTGGCGCACGAGCTAGGTCACGGCGTGGGAATCTCGCACCATGCAGGCGATTCCGGTGATGCCATGTGCATAATGACAGTGTTCCAGTGCGACTACGACACCGACCCCTACGACGTGCTGGATGCCCGTCAGCTCCACAAAATCCCGAACAAGATCTGCCCGAGCTGCATGAAGCAGATCGTCGTGTCGGATGCGAAGGGGTAGCACGGGCGGGATATCAGGGCCCCGTCAAAGCCGTGCGGACTTGGCTGCCCAGTGGCTGAGCATCTCGCGTATTCAGGTAGGCAACCTACCTGCCAACCTGGATCCGATCGATGGATACAGCGGCAGATCCGCCTTCTGCCTCGGGGCTCGAGAAGACCTGCAGATACACTGGCGTCCCTTCGCCGATCCAACCCATGTCTATGACTGCGGGATCATCCATGCCCGACACCTGGAGCGCGACTTTGCCCGGATCAAGCCTGATCAGTATCAAACCCGGCTGCGCTGCAAACGATCCATCGACAGTGAATATGGGCTGCCTGGACTGGATGCCAGTCTTTCCCCATGAGTTTCCTTTGGGCACGTTGACAACTAGTGTCCCCGATTCAAACCTGGCGAACCTTTCGAAGTCGCCTCCTCAGGTTGGCTCGCGCCTAACGAGACTGATGGACAATGATTCAGTAAACGCGCGCCCTTTCCTTCGATCCCTATGACCGCAACGTCAGACAACCTCGGATGGCTGCGAGTAGTCCCTTCCAATGGCACCCCGTACAAAGCAGTTCGCACACATTTCGCACACATTTCGCACACAGAACTCAGTGGCACTTATCATCTTCCCAGCTAAATGGGCATAATAATGGTGAGCCGCGCGGGATTCGAACCCGCGACACCCGGATTAAAAGTCCGGTGCTCTACCGACTGAGCTAGCGGCCCACCCAATATCTTCAGCAAGTGATTATACCACAGCTGCTATGGGCGTTTCAAGGCCATGGGCACCTCATAGCCATCCATCATATCCCAGCTCCCCACACTCCGGCCTTTCGGAAGAAGGCCTTCTTGACGGCGTTTACCATGGCCAGGTACGCCGCAGTCATCGCGAGCAGCACTGCGAAGAACGCAGCCGGCAGCGGAACGAACCCGAAGAACCGACCGATTGGCGTGTAGGGGATGGCCGACCCGACCGCCACCACCGCCAAGCTCGATAGCGTCAGCGGCAGGCTAGCTCTGCTTCTCAGGATGCTGTGCCTCGACCGAATCACGTGAATGACAAGAGTCTGCGTGGCCAGGGATTCGACGAACCACCCGGTCTGGAACAGCGGAGCGTCGGCGTGAAACACGTAGAGCATCACCAGATAGGTAAGCACGTCATACAGGGAGCTGATCGGACCGAAGACGAGCATGAATCGCTTGATGAACTCGATGTCCCAGCGCTTTGGCTCGGCGATGTAGTCGTCGTCTACCGTGTCGGTCGGTATCGTGACCTGCGCAAAGTCGTAGAGCAGGTTATTGAGTAGTATCTGCACCGGCTGCATGGGCAGGAACGGCACTAGGAACAGCGCCGCCGGAACGCTGAACATGTTCCCAAAGTTCGAGCTGGTGCCCATCATGATGTACTTGAGCGTGTTGGCAAAGGTCTTCCGGCCTTCCACGATTCCGGTCTCCAGGATGTGCAGGCCTTCCTCCAGGAGGATTATGTCCGCTGCCTCTCGGGCAACGTCCACCGCGTTGCTGACCGATACTCCTACGTCAGCTGTCCTGAGCGACGGCGCGTCGTTGATGCCGTCTCCCATGTACCCCACTGCATGCCCCGACCTCTTCAGCGCAGCTATGACCCTGTCCTTTTGATCCGGGCTGAGCCGAGCGCACACAGTCGCCTGTGAGTATCTTGATCTCGACCCCCAGCGCCTCCGCCTGCTCTAGGGCCTCGCGTGTGCTCTCCTTGGGAGGATCGACGAACGATACATACCCAACGAAAGTCATGTTCGATTCGTCCGCAATCGAATAGACCTCGCGGCTGTTGCCTATAATCCTGTACGCGACAGCCACTGCGCGGTATCCGTCCGATGACAGTTTCGCGAATTCGCCCAGCACAGCCGCTTTGAGCTCTGGGGTCATCTCCCTCACATCCGCCCCGTCCGGCCCCAGCTCTAGCTGGGTGCAAGCCTCCAGCACGCCTTCAGGCGCGCCCTTGGTTATCAGCATCCTGCGGCCGGCTTTCGCCACAATGACCGACATCCGCCGGCGCGCAAAATCGAACGGGATCTCGTCTATCTTCGTGTAATTCGACAGGTCAAGCAAAGCATGCCGGGCTATGGCTGCATCCATCGGATTTCTGAGGCTTGCCTGAAAGACAGAGTTCACCGTCGCGAGCTCCATCGTGCGCTCAGACTCGTTGCCCTCGGCATCCACATGCGAGTGCACGGCGAGCTGTCCCTCTGTGAGCGTCCCGGTTTTGTCGGTACACAGAATGTCCATGCTCCCCAGGTTCTGTATGGACTGCAGGCGCTTCACGATCACCTTGTTCCGAGCCATCGTCCGCGCGCCTGTAGACAGGTTGATCGTAATTATCATCGGCAGCAGTTCGGGCGTGATGCCCACCGAAACCGCCACCGCAAAGAGCAGGGAAGTGAGTACCCCACGGTGCAGCGAGGCATTGAGCACGAAGATGAGCACCACGAGCGCGCCGATCACTCGCATGAGCAACCGGGTGAACTCACGAATGCCGCGCTGGAAATCGGTCTCCGGCCGCTCGGATATGAGGCTCTTGGCGATGCGGCCGAACTCAGTATGGCCATTGGTCTCCACCGCCAGCGCCGTCGCTGTTCCGCTTACCACGTTGGTTCCGAAAAAGATCACGTGGTCCATGTCAGGTAGCGGAGTGTTGTGCGGACGCGCGTCCGCGAAAGGCGCCTTCTCGACCGGCTGCGATTCGCCTGTGAGCGCCGCCTGATGCACGAAGAAGTCCTTCGCTGAAAGCACTCTGGCATCCGCTGGAATGATGTCTCCAACACTCAGGTAGATCACATCACCGGGGACTACCTCGGCCATGTGTATCTCGGTCGGCGCCCCGTCGCGCAGCACTGTGGCCGTAACAGCCACCTGCCTGGCAAGCCTCTGAGCAGCCTGTTCTGACGTGTATTCCTGGACGAACTCGAGGATAGCGCTGGTCAGCACCATGATGCCGATGATGATAGCTCCGGACGTCTCGCCGAAGAACGCCGAAACCGCCCCGGCTGCAATCAGCACCAGGTTAAGAGGGCCGGCGAGCAGCATCAGGAAGGATACCACAGGCGACCTCACTCTTCTCGGAGCAAGCTCGTTCCTGCCGTACTGCCCAATGCGCTTTTCGGCTTCTTCGGCGGAAAGGCCATCGCTCGATGCGGCCAGCCGCTCCATGAGCTCCCGGAGCGGCAGGTTGAGCAGGATACTACGCCCTGGCCTTGCGGCCATCTCGGTGGACAGCGACATGGATAAGACGCGCCTTCCGGGTCAAATAGACGCCATGGTTAGGATATGCCCATTATCGGCCGGTGCCAACTCTGCTCGAGCAGCCTCAACCATGGCAGCGGATGCTCCTTGGCGTCCTCGTGGTCGCGCATCTGTGGCCCGGTCGCCGGTGGTTTCTGCCCGCGCAGCACGTCTAGGATTATTGCGTAGGCGGCATCGCTCGTGAGCAATCCCAGGTGCGTAGCGCCGAGCCCGGATACCTTGTAGTTTCGGGCCCCGCACATTATGGAGTTCTCCGCCGGGATCACGACGCCGTCGGTTGGAGTCCATATGGCATGGAAGTCGACGCCCGGCACAGTCTCCGACACACTGTTCAGCTCTTCCAGGAAGGGACCGCCCGGCAACATCTCGCCGGTGGGAATGGAGCGTGAAGGCAGGATTATTCCTCCGAACGTGCCGTGATGAGGAGTAGCCACGGTTATGACCGTCTTGACCTGATCTGTCGTGCGTAGATTCCTCAAGTAGTACCGAGCGACGAGTCCGCCCATGCTGTGCGCCACGATCACGATGTGCCTGCGATGCGCGTACTCCATCTCGATCATCCAGGCAAGTTCGCCGGCGTAGTCGGCTATGGAGTCTAGGACTCCCAAGTGCGAAAGGCCTATCGCATTACAGTCGAACCCGTCACGGGTCAAGCGCAACCTCATAGCCAGCATGTCGAGGGACGTGGCCAGCCACCCATGGACGAGCAGCACAAGAGGGCGCGGTTGGCCGGTGAGAGCCGCAGGGGCCACCGTGGCCATAGGAGCTGACGGGGCGCTGGCGAGGCCAGGCCGGATCGACAGACCCACCGCCAGTATGACGAGTATGACCGTAGCGACCGCCGAAAGATGCGTGCGCCTGTGCATGGCCACGTCCCGTCCTATGCCGGCGCAGCCTGCGCGTATTTCTCTAGATTGCGGAATCGGGTGTATTCTCTCTGCCAGGCTAGCTCGAAACTGCCCGTGGGTCCGTTACGCTGTTTGGCGACGATGATCTCTGCGATGTTCCGGCGTTCAGGTTCGATGTCAGGCTTGTAGTAGTCCTCGCGGTAGATGAATGCCACCACATCCGCCGACTGTTCGATCTCTCCACTCTCTTTCAGGTGCGAAAGGAGTGGCCGCTTGTCGGCAGTAGCTTCCACAGCCCTAGAAAGCTGCGCCAAAGCCAACACCGGCACCTCGAGTTCGCGCGCTAAGGCCTTGAGTGATCGAGTGATCTCGGCAATCTCCTGCTGCCGGTTCTCCACGCGGGCCCTACCCTGGACCAGCTGCAGGTAGTCGATGATGATAATCCCCAGGCCGTGCTCGGCTTTGAGCCGCCGCGCCCGGGTGCGTATTTCTAGCGCCGAGATACTGGGGGTGTCGTCGATGAAAACCGGCGCTTCGCTCAGGCGGCCCAAGGCATTGGAAAGCCGCGGCCAATCCGCTTCGGTGAGGTTCCCTCGGCGAAGACGTTGCCCGTCAACACTGGCCTGGGAACACAGCATTCTGGCAGCCAGCTGCTCGCGAGACATCTCAAGGCTGAATATGAGGACAGGCTTCCTCTCGTTTAAGCCCACGTACTCCGCTATGTTCAACGCGAGAGCCGTTTTCCCCATAGACGGCCTGGCGGCAACTACTATCAGCTCGGACGGCTGCAGCCCGGAGAGCATGTTGTCTAGTTCCACGAACCCTGTCGGCAGCCCAGTGAGCGCGCCCTTAGTGGAATACAGCCGCTCTATCCGGTCGAACGTGCTCATGAGCACGGTCTTCATATCTGCCACCGTGCCTGTCTCGCCGCTTTGCGCGATCCGGAATATGAGTTGCTCTGCCCTGTCGAGCGAATCGTCAACATCAGCCGACACGTCGTAGCCCAGCGCCGCTATCTCGGCGCCCGCCGCCACCAGCGCCCGCAATATGGACTTGTTCTTTACGATCTTCGCGTAGAACTCGCAGTTGGACGAGGTGGGGACAGAATTCGCCAGGGTGCTTATGTATGATGCTCCGCCCACACGCTCGAGCGCGTTTCGTGCGCGAAGCTCCTCGGTCACAGTGATCAGGTCCGCCGGTTCGCCGCGGTTGAACAGTTCAATCAGGGTATCGAAGATCACCCGATGGGTGTCTCTGTAGAAGTCCTCGGCGACCAGGATCTCTGCAGCTGTCGCAATCGCCTCTTTATCCAGGAGCATCGAGCCGATGGTCGACTGCTCCGCTTCAAGACTCTGAGGCGGCACGCGGTCAACGCCTGCTACACCTACAGATGCCAAGTCTCTCACTCCTCGTTTGGTTTGCGGAAGCTTATGTCCCCGTCGAATACATGGGCGAAAGCCTCGGAGACACTGGCAACCGGAACCACCTCTATGCCGGTGATATCATCGGGGACATCTTTGGCGTTTTCGGCCGGCATGATGACCTTGCGTATGCCCGCTTGCCTTGCCCCGTATATTTTCTCAAATATGCCGCCCACCTCGCGCACCTTGCCCTGGATCGACAACTCGCCCGTGACGGCCACATCCTGCCTGATGGGGCAGGAGTATACTGAACTGATTATGGCGAGCAAGACCGCGGTTCCGGCGGATGGCCCATCGATGTCGCCGCCGCCCACTACGTTGACATGCACATCGTAATCGGCCATATCCTGCCCTGTAATCCGCCTGAACACAGATGCCGCGTTGAACACTGAGTCTTTTGCCATGCTGCCGGCAGTCTCATTGAACCTGATAGCGCCCTTGGCCTCTTCCCGTGCAGGGAATGTCACTGCCTCGATCTCGATGACTGAGCCCAAGAAACCCGCAACACCCAGGCCGAATACCTTGCCCACCTCGGAGGTCTGCGTAGCCCGGGCATGCACGTAGGGCGACAGTCGCCCCAGCCTGATCGTTTCCTCCAGATCGGCTCTGGTAATCGTGACGCCGCCGGCGCCCCCGCGGTCCGACTGCACCTGACGGAAGAGAGCCAGCCCGTAGGCGTCCACCAACAGGCTAGTGGCCTTTCGGCCTTCTATCGTGTAGTCGCTTACTATCGCCGGGATATCAGCGTCGGTCTCGACGTCCAGCTTGGCTGCGGCATTCCTCACGATCTCCTGGATATGCTTCTGGGTCAGAGGCTCAAAGAAGACCTCGGCCGTGCGCGAACGCAGCGCCGGACTGAGATCGTCCGGGTCGCGCGTCGTGGCGCCTATGAGGACGAAATCCGCCGGAGCGCCCTGCTCAAACAGTCTCTTGATATACTGAGGGACGTTGGGATCGGCCGGATCGTAGTAAGACGAGTCAAATGTGACCCGCTTGTCTTCCATGACTTTGAGCAGCTTGTTCAGGAGAATCGGGTCCATCTCCCCTATCTCGTCTATGAACAGCACACCGCCGTGGGCGTCCGTAACCAGGCCCAGCTTGGGCTCGGGCACCCCGCCTTCCGCAAGGTCGCGCTTGGCCCCCTGGTAGATAGGGTCGTGCACCGACCCCAGCAGCGGATTGGTGACCTCACGGGGATCCCAGCGCAGTGTGGTGCCATCCACCTCGACGAACCGCGCATCAGCTGCAAACGGAGCCAGCTTGACCTTTTTCGCCTCCTCCAGCGCCAACCGCGCCGCCGTGGTCTTGCCCACTCCGGGCGGACCATACAAAATCACGTGCTGTGGAAACGGAGAGGCCACTTTGGCCAGGAGCGCCCTGACCGCGCGGTCTTGGCCCACGATCTCCGACATCGACGCAGGACGAATGATCTCCATCGCGGACCTCGCCAGCTGCCTCGCTTCGAGCTGTTCCAGCTCTTCCAGTTTGCGAAGGGTCTCCGGCGTGTCGGGGCCCGAATCCTCCTTCAGTATCTGCATCTTGATCTCGTTTACGTAATCTTCGTGCCTCTGCTGCATACGGTCGGAGATTCGCTTCTCGATCTTGTCTTCCACACGTCGCCGAGCGATAGTGTCGGCGATCTCGTCTTCTATGTCCGACAGGACGGTTTCGTATTCATCGGGCTTGCGCACCTTGTCAATAGTGGGGTCCTCGAAAACCAGGCGCTCCAGCGCGAGTATGCGATCCTCTATCCTAGATGAGCGCATCAGATCGAGCGCATCCAGCTTTCCAGCCTTGAGCACCAGCTTGTCGGGGCCATACAGGTCCGAGAGTATCCCGAACATGGACATTACCTGCCGCATGAGTTGCTCGTCGAACTCCTCCCCCAGCGCATGCAATATGATGGCGCGCCGGCGGTCACACGACCTAGCGGCCTTCCTCCGTCGGCACGACAGTAATCATAACATCTGCCGACACACCGGAGAAGAGCTTCACAGTCACCATATGTTCCCCCAGTTCCCTTATGGGATCCTTGAGTTCGATTTTTCGGCGGTCCACGTCCACGCCGATGACCGCCCGGATCGTATCGGCCACATCCTTGGAGGTTATGGACCCGTACAGCCTGCCCTTCTCGCCTGCCTTGACCCTAATCGTGACTCCACGCTCCTTTAGCTTGCGAGCGTCTTCTCTGGCCTTCGCCTCTTCACGCGCCTCCTTGCGCCGCTCGGCGTCTCGAATCACCTCGATTCGCTTGAGTGCCGCTGATGATGCTGGAAGGGCCAGTCCTCTGGGTATCAAGTAGTTGCGGGCATAGCCTTCGGCCACGTCTACTGCCGTATCCTTCTTGCCAAGCCCCGGAACGTCTTTCTGAAGGACTACTTTCATGTGTGCCCGCGGGCGAACCGTGACTCACCCGCTACCTCCTCTCCGTATGCTGCGCGTGCGCTGCCGATGCATCTTGGCCGCATAGGGGCATTACGCTCGCGACGTAAGCTTCCTGAAGTCAAACCAGCCGTCGAGCAGACCGGCCATGGGCAGAAGCCAGTTAAAGGGCGGAGTCATGTAGATAAACAGGGCAATAACGACCCTAAGCCCCTTGGGAACGTTCATCGACCCAAGCACCGACCAGAGCACTGCGATTCCGTGTAGAGAATAAACCATGACATAGATTGCGACCGCATTGACCGCCAGGGAGCGCACGAAACCGAGATTCGCCCCGGGGATGGCATAAGCCAGCACAAGCGCGCCTATCAACCCCCATGAAAAGCGCCAGTCTATCCTCCAGTCTGCGAAAGGCGGAATCGGTTCGACATCGCGCTTCATCCTCACCAGAATCCAGCGCGTGGCGGCATATGCTATCGATGCCGAGAAGACTGCGCCCATCACCAGCACGGCTGGGAGGAACGTCTTGAACCAGACCGGCATCAACTCTGTCATCTGCCTGACCAACCCCAGAGACTCCTGCGGCACGCCCATCTTCTGGTACAGCTCCATGGTACGCTGCCCTGTCTCGGCGAAGATCTCCTGAACCTTGGCTACCATCGCGCCCGGCGACAGCCCCGACGCCCATGACGCCAGCAGGAAATCGCTCACAAAAGCGGCCAGACTAGCCGCTGAAGTGCCGGCAAGGGAGATGAGCCACGGGCGTTTCCTGGCAAGGAGCGCACCGAGGGCGATTCCTATGAAACCCACGCGGACCAGCACGATCAGGCCGTCTATCGGGCCGAGTATCGCACTCACGCCCAGAGCCGCCACTAAGGTAGCAAGGACGCCGGTACGTATGCCGTTTCGGATGACCAGGATCGCCACGGGAACCGGTATTACGTATAGCAGCAGTTTTGTGTATATGTCTGCCACGTACATTACTATCGTAAGGGCAGCCAGAAGCGCTCCTTCAGTAAGCGCTCTGGTTCGCTCAGTGCGCGGTGAGTTCAACTGGAACGCCCCTTCCTGTGGTTGGCAAGGGCACTGAAGTCCTTGTACCACTGCTCCACTTCGTGTCCGTTCTGTATGTTCTCTCGAATGTTGACGTCAATCTGCTCGTCAAGGGCAGCGTAGGCGATGCCCAGCCGCTTTCCCAGCAGATAGCAGCCGATAATCGCGTTGGCCAGATCGGACGCGCGCGGGTCCTCATCGGTGCTCGCAAGAGAACGGTACACGGAAGCTACGCTTCCCAGCACCTCGGCCTTGAGCCAGTCAATCGTCTTGAAACTACGCGCAATGTCGGTGTCATGCTGGTGTCCCATCCCAACACCTCCTCGCCTGCGTGTGAAAAGCTCATACCGGGTTCAGTGGCTGACGTGCGAACGCATGCCTGGCGTACGCACCTAATAGCCATTCATTCTCGATGCCGTTCGTTCTCGATGCTCGACGCGAAATCCTGCCTAGCGCACATGGCAAGGGATATGTGCGAGAAAACTCTTTGGACCCGGAGGCTCCAAAGAGTTTTCGGATTCGGCGAATACTGAGGCCCGACGGGCCCCAGCTGCCTACCTGCAGACCGGCGACAATCGCCTGCTACTCCGCAGTGAACGGGAGCAGCGCGACGTGACGGGAGCGTTTGATCGCCAAGGTCACCTGGCGCTGATGCTTCGCGCAGTTGCCCGATATGCGGCGCGGCATTATCTTGCCCCTCTCCGAGATGTACCTGCGGAGCCTGGCAGTATCCTTGTAGTCGACGTGCTCGACCTTGTCCACACAGAAGGAGCAGACTCGCCTTCTGGATCTGCGTCCTCTCTCACGCTTCAATGTGATGTCCCCCCAATAGCTGAGGCAATAGCGCGTGGCGCCTAGAACGGCTCGCCCACATCGATTTCATCTCCGAATGTGGACTCGCCATCGTCACCCGGTTCGGGGAAAGGCGGTTCCTCTGCCGACGGAACGCGCGCTGCAGAGTCAGGCCCTCGGTCCAGAAACTCCACCCTGTCGCCTATCACTTCCCACGCCCTACGCTTCTGCCCATCGGCAGCCTGGTAGCTGCGGACTTGAAGGCGCCCTTCCACGGCGACAAGACGGCCCTTCTTCATGTAGGCGCCCACCGTCTCTGCTTGCCTGCGCCAGACCACCACGTCGATGAAGTCAGTCCCGCGTTCGCCGGATTGACTGGCGAACGGCCTATCGACTGCAACAGTGAACCTGGCCACGCTCACGCCGCTCTGCGTCACGCGGAGTTCCGGGTCGCGGGTCAGACGACCCACCAGTACGATCCTGTTCATGACAACACCACCCTGCCTCAAATTTAGGCCCGGCAAGGAGTCATTTGTCCTTGCGGATGATCAGGTAGCGTACCACGCCGTCGGTGATCTTGTAGACGCGCTCCAGCTCGGCCACAATATCGGCAGTCGCGTTGAAATAGAGGACTACATAATACCCTTCGGTATGATCCCCTATCACATACGCCAGCCTGCGCCTACCCATGCGGTCGGTCTTGGTGACTTCTCCGCCGTTTGACGTAATAAGCTCCTCGAACTTGGAGATCAGACCATCGATCTCCTCATCGCCAAACGTGGGACTGAGGATGTACATTGTTTCGTAGGCGTGCACTGACTTCACCTCCCCTCGGACTTCGGCCCCGCGTCACGCGCGGAGCAGGGATTGCGAGATGAATTATAACACTATGCCCGGGGGAGGCGCAACCCACCGCTCGGGTGATATTTCCAGAATAACGCCCTGATCACACGTTGAATCTGAATAGAATGACATCGCCGTCCTGAATAACATAGTCCTTGCCCTCGGTCCTGACGCGCCCGTGCTCACGAGCCGCGCCGAAGGAGCCTTCTTGCAGCAATAGATCCCACTGAATCACCTCGGCCCGAATGAAACCACGCTCCATGTCGGTATGGACCTTCCCCGCGGCCTTTGGGGCGGAAGTGCCCAGGGGCACAGTCCATGCGCGCGTTTCAGGGCCTTTCATGGTGAAAAACGTTATGAGATCGAGCAGACGGTACCCGGCCGTGACGACGTTATCCAGCGCAGAATGCTCGAGCCCGAGCGAGGCCAGGTAGGCCCGGGCGTCTTCCGGTTCCAATTCACTCAGCTGTCGCTCTAGCTCAGCGCAGACGGGAATCACAGGCACACCGGCACGCGACGGGATTTCCGCTACAGCCCCGTCAACGCGGTCTGCGCATTCCTCCGGCAGATTTGCTATGATCATCATCGGCTTCATCGTCAGCAGGAAAAGACTCTCTACCAGCTGACGACGTTCGAAAGGCAGATCCATCTCACGCGCCGGCCGCCCCGAATCCAGCAATCCCTGCAGCTCTGTCAGAGTGTCCAGCTCAAATCGGTATCTCTTGTCACCTGTCTTGAGCATCGGCTCTGTCTTGGCTATCCTCCTGCCCACTGTGTCCAGATCAGCCAGGATCAACTCCGTCTCCACGACATCCATATCGCGGACGGGGTCGAGCGCGCCGTCTACATGAGCCACGTTGGGATCTCGGAAGCAGCGAACCACGTGGGCCACTGCATCCACTTCCCTTATGTGCGATAGAAACTTGTTCCCCAGCCCCTCGCCGCGGCTCGCCCCCTTTACAAGTCCTGCTATGTCCACGAATTGCACCGCAGTCGGAGTCACCTTCTCGGCGCCGGCGAGCCGTGCAACCTGTGCGAGCCGGTCGTCCGGCACTTCGACTACCCCCATGTTGGGGTCGATCGTAGTAAACGGGTAATTGGCAACCTGGGCCCGACCGCGCGTGAGCGCGTTGAACAGCGTTGATTTGCCCACGTTAGGCAGGCCCACGATCCCCAGGCTCAGCACGCGAATCGCCTCCTGCAGAGGTTGACACGATCTCCCGAACGCCCTTCGCAAATTGCGGCCGGGGCAGCATGACCACTCGCCCACAGCCCTGGCACTTGATGCGGAAGTCCGCGCCCACCCTAAGCACTTCCCATGTCGAACTTCCACAGGGATGCGGTTTCCTCATCCGGACGACATCGCCCAAGTGGAAGATGAAATCCTTAGTCGCCATCTCCTTGACCCCCAGGCCCGGCACGTTCGCTCAGGATGCTCGGTCAGATCTCGACGTCATGCCCACGGCTCCGCTGTCTGCGCAGTTATGCTGCCCGTCGATGATAACGCGCCTGTGCGGATACGAAATGCTAATACCATTGTCATCGAGCGTTTTCTTGACGAGCAGCTTGAGCTGCCGCTCGAGTGACCATTGCTGCATAGGCTGGGCCGTCGCCCATATCCTCAAGGCGATTCCCGAGTCGCCCAAATCCTGAACCCCGAGGACGGTGGGACCCTCCATTATATCGGGCATGCTCTCCTTGTGACGGTCAAATGCATCCTGCAGTACCTCGATGGCCAGCTCCACGTCGGTCGAATAGGGTACCTGTACGTCGAACATGGCTCTCATGGAGCGACCACGGAAGTTGGTGACCAAGTTGATGGAACCGTTCGGAACCACGTAAAGCTGCCCGGCGAAATCCCTGACCTTGGTGACCCTCAATCCGATGTCCTCGACTACGCCCGACACATCCGAGATCGAGACATAGTCGCCCACAGCAAACTGGTCTTCGAATAGTATGAAAAAGCCCGTCAGGACATCACGTACCAGGTTCTGCGCCCCAAAACCCAGAGCAACCCCGGCTATCCCGGCACCTGCCAGAAGGCCAGACGTGTTGACCCCGAGTTCGCCGAGAACCATAATCCCGCCCACGAAGTACACCATGTACCTGACGAAGCTCTTTATCACAGTTCTCAGAGTCATCAAGCGCCTGTTATCACGGATCAGCACGCGCTGCTCGTCCTCGCGCGATTTGAACAAGCGGTCTATGAGCCTGGAGACAACGCGCATCACCAGGAACGATATGAGGACGATTACCCCAATCCTGATCAACGAAGAGACCACCATGCTCGTGCCTGCCGTGAGCTGCTCGGCTGTGAATGTGCCCGTCAGAATCTCCTGTACCAAAGAAGGCTTTGCCGGGCTCGGCATATGCCACCACCTCCGAAGAATTCGCCTGTTAGTACCTTTAGACATCGTTCATGCATGTCCTGCTCCAATGGGAAAAACCCCTCTCGGGCAGCCGCCGAAAGGGGTGCGCGCGAGGGTTGATTGTTTCACATGAAACATTTCACCTCAGGGTCGTGGGCACAAACATATCAACCAGCCCGATGACGAAAGCTGCCAACAACGCTCCCATTACGCTGACCGTCATGCCCGGCACGATGAACGTGGTGGCGTATATCACCACCGCCGACACAAGGAAACCCACAATCCCTCTGGCATAGGGAGAGACCGCGCGCCCCAGGATGACCTCGATGAGCCACCCCAAAACGGTGATCACAGCTGCCGCAAGCAGCGCCGTCCAGAACGTGACCGTCGCGAACCCCGGTATGAGAAACGAGATGAACATCAGCACAATCGCTGACACAACCAGTCTCACAAGGTGCTTTAACCACTGACCCATCGACTCTGCCCCCCAGTACATGTGCTGGTTTAGTTCGCCAATCGTGGTATTAGCATAACCAGCATCAAGGGGACTATGCTTGCGAGGACTCGTGGGCCACACAGCCTGATTCAGCCTCGGCCTCCTAGAATGGCCCCCCGTAATCGGCGAAGGGCAGTTTCACCGAGGCAACGCCCTCATAGACACTGAGGTACCTGCGTGCTGCCTTATCCCAGGTAAAGTTGGTGATGACGTGAGGTCTCCCGTTGGACCTAACCTTCTCAAGCCTAGACCTATCATCCATGTAGAGAACACCCATCTTGATCATGGCTCCAGCCAGTTCGCGCGGATTGCGGGGAGGCACGAGTTTTCCGGTGGCGCCCTCCTTGGCCTTGTCGATGTCCAGCACTGTATCATTTATCCCGCCAACTCTAGTTCCGATCGGTATGGACCCCATGCACATCGCCTCCAGCTGTACCAGCCCGAATGGCTCGAAGTTGGAGGGTATCAAGCAGAAGTCCGACGCGCCGTACCACGCACGCGTTGCTTCCCTGCCCAGGTAGCCTATGATGGCTTTAACGTTCCCGGGGTACTTGCGCTCCATATCCCGCGCCATGTTCTCAAGCATGGGGTCGCCCGAACCCAGCACCACCAGCCTGAAGACAGGAGCTAGTCTGTCTGCGCTCGGTAGTTTACCTTCCAAGACCATCTGGGCAGCTGCGAACATGTGATCTACGCCCTTCTGTTCCATGTCGAAACGGCCCACGTAGAAGTAGAGAATGCCGTCATCTAGTCCCTGTTCGCGCAGGATGGCGGCGCGTCGCTCGTCTCTGGGTTCGCCCGCGTCTGTCAACCGGGCAGGATCCCAGAAGGAAAAGTCCATACCGTTCCACACATAGGTGGCCTTGCCCGCATATTCCCCGAAGAGAGTCTTCCACTCTTCGTTCAGATAAGTGTAGCTGACTGTAGTCAGATAGTCACATACGCGGCATCCGAATGTCTCGAGGTTGAACATGATGCCTTCCTTGTTCACCTCGATGCACTCAGGGTCAATGAACTCCCTCAGACCGGCTCGCTCCATCTCGTCCACCGCGATCTTCTCACGGCATATGCGATGAATCGTGTACACCATCGGTATCCGGAGGTATTTACGCGCAACCGCGCCTCCGAGGACACAGTGCCAGTCGTTGATATGAGCGACATCAGGTTTCTTGCCCTCTCTGCCCATGATCAAGTTGATTGCGGCCGGAAAGGCGTGAGCAAAATGAATTAGCTTGGCCGTTAGCGTCTCTCGAGGGAAGTATACATCGGGGTGATCCATGACATCGTCGCTCAGCAGAAAAACGCGAACGCCGTTGCGGTCCATTTCGTACATGGTGACTTCGAACGGGCTAGGTCCGGCGGTGATCTTGAACTTGCCGTATTTCTTCACCTTGAAGTCCTTCTCGGTCTTCTGAATGCCGTGAGACGGCATGAAAACCATCACTTCATTGTCGTGCGCGAGCGACTCGCCTATCGAGGTTGCGGCCTCAGCGAGTCCTCCCACTCGCTTGGGAAGGTGTTCGAAGGTTGCCAGGCTGACTATCATGCTACCCTGGCGGCAGACGTCCCAGTGTGCACCCGAGACATCACGCCGCCTCTCGCCTCCTTTCATGCGCTGCTCTGTCCGACCTGCTCGAGTCCAAAGTCAGCATCACATAGTGTGCCGCTCTTGACGGCCAAAACTCGTACATGTCGGATGCCAATTGCAGAATACCAAAGGGTGGGCAGGCGGGCAAGGTCTTGCATCTCCCGCCGCCACTATATGGTGTTTATGCAGGGGAGAATCGCACACTCACGGAGCGCGCGCCACGGCAGCCGACTGTCATCCGGCGACCACCGGCAATATAATGGAGTGCCGCTTCGCAGCTGCGCTCCCAACATGAGGAGGGATGTCAGATGTGGCGATTTCTTGAAATTGCGATCAGCCCGTTCTTCAGGTGGCGCCGCCGAACCTGCATCCTCATAGTACGGACTACGAGAAGATAAGGATGCCCAGAAGACCCGATATTGCCAGCACCGCTATGGGGTCGAGTCTCACCTTGAATACCAATAGAGCCGCCGCCGCGGCTATCATTATCGACTTCAAGTCTACGAGGGCTACGCGCGCCACGGTCAGTGCCGCCGCCGCGATCAGCCCGGCAACCGCCGGTCGCATGCCCGACTTCACCCGCGCCAGCCCGGTGCTGTTCTCGAACCTCCTGGCCAGCATAGCCAGGGCCAGCATAATGACAACTGACGGAGTTACCACTCCGAGCGTGGCCACGATTCCTCCCAGCACCCCGGCCAGCCGATAGCCGACAAAAGTCGCGCTGTTGACGGCGATTGGCCCCGGGGTCACCTCTGCAATGGCGACGATGTCGGTGAACTCCCGAACGGTGAGCCACCCGCGTCCATGGATTATCTCGCTCTCTATCAGCGGCAACATGGCATAGCCGCCCCCGAACGTGAAAAGCCCGACTTTGGCGAAACTCAGGTAGAGATTGAGCAGTATCATGCGTCTGTTCCTCCATTGCCTGCGATACTACCTGCGAAGAGACCGTAAGCGGCGGCAGCCGTCACAACCAGCGCAGGACTGACGCGGACGAACGCAACCAAGACCATGGCTGCGGCAGCCAACACCAATTCCACTCGGGAACGCACAACCGGCCTGCCGATCTTGATTGCTGCAGACGCGATCAAGACCACAACAGCCGGCCGTATTCCTGCAAATGCGGCTTGTACATAGTTGGAGGAGGATATCTGGTCGAAAAGGGCCGCCACGACTAGGATGATGATGATTGACGGAAGAATGCAGCCCGCTAGAGACGCCATAGCGCCCCAAATCCCTCGAAGCATGTACCCCACATACACCGCGGTGTTCACCGCCAGGGGGCCTGGAGCCGTCTGCGCGATTGCAAGAACATCTACGAAGCTGTCCTTCTCAATCCACCCTCGACGTTCCACGATGTCGCGCTGAATCAGCGGCACCATCACATATCCCCCGCCGATGGTAAACGCGCCTATCCTGAAGAACGTCCAGAACAGGGCGGCAACTGAAGCTCTCGGGGGCACACTCATATCGGGCCTGCTGCCTTCACTGGACTTGGAGTTGGTCGCGAATCCGGAATCCATTGAACTGTCTCCTTCAACGATTATGCTGCAGGGTTAGCGCTTCTTCCTCTTGCCGCGTTCTCTTGCCGAAAGCTCACTCACTGCCCGATTGACGCTGAGCGCGCCGCTGACCAAACCGATCACGAATCCCGCCAGTGCCCCCCAAGGTCTTGTGCCGTACTTGGAGTCGGCATAGGCGCCAAGAGTAAAGCCGATGGCCATGAAACTCGCGAACTCCACCGCCATCCATACAAAGCCCACATGGACTCAGCTCCCCGCAGTCTTCGGATCAGTCGGATATCATGGGATAACCACAGCTTGCGGCGATGGTCCCGTTTGCACTATCACCGGCTGAGGCTTGTACCTGTCCCGCGAAATCAGCTCCCGCCGGACCTCCACGCCTCCCGATTTCACTACGCGCCACACAGCCACCAGATATCCAGGCCCGCCGGTCTGGATCGTCGTCCGCGAGCCGGGCGGTGATTTCGCATCCACCTGCTCGATCACCCCGGGCTCGATTTTCTCGAGCACCTCAGTCTCGATACCTACGACCATGTCTCGTGGAAGGTCTCCAAAGACCTTGAAGGTAATGGTGTCCTTGCCAACCCGGGCCTTCAGGAGTACGTGATGGCCCGTGTTGTTCCTAATCTTGAGGTCAATAGCGCCATACGACACCGTCGCGTCCCTTCCCAGGGGCACGTAGCTGATGGGCAACGAGTGGTTAACCCTGGATACTATCTCCAGGTCGGACAGCAGAGCAGCGTTGTAAAGGGTTGTAGACACCTGGCATATCCCGCCGCCTATTCCCGGCACAAGTTCAGCGTTGAGTATGATATCGGCTTCCATGAAGCCTCTCTCGGGGGTTCTCGGGCCTACCACTTCATTGAAAGAGAGAACGTCTCCCGGGGCGATGACGGTTCCATCGATCATTGCCGCCCCTAGCCGGATGTTCTCCGACCGCTTGACATTGCTCGCCTTGAATTTCGTTGTGTACTCGCCGAGCAGGCGTATGATACCTCTGGACTCTAGTTCCGACGTGACCACAGTGGGCAGCGTGGTTTCTACCGGAAGATCGATCTCGCGCGATCCGCGCGACAGCGTCGTGCTTCTCAGCCTCGAGATTAGCTCATCTACATTCAGCTGGCGTCCCTCGGACGATGGCTCAATGATGACCTGATCGTCATCTGTTATGACAATCCTGGCATCAACCGGCTGAACCTGCACCACGCTGGCAAGAGCGAAGACCAGGTCGCGCAGGCGCTGCTCGTCGACGGAGACCACCAGAGGTATTTCGATGCCCTGACGTGCAGCCTGGCGGCGCTGGACCAACCTCGCGTACAGCCGGCCGCTGCGACCTATGTTGTACGCAGCCCTGAGGGCTGCCTCCACATCAACAACGGTGCCCATCTCTTCCGGGCTTACTCGCCAGGCCTCATCGCCCAATCTCAGAGAAATGGGCGCTGTTTCGCAGTCGCTCATCTCGGCCTGCAGGCGCGCCCTGGCCTCAGACAGAGTCATCCCGCCCACATCGTGGCCTCCTACAGCCACCCCTCGACAGATCCGGTTGCCTTCCAGTACACCGGGAACAAGGCTCCCTGTACTCCACAGCACACCCATGATCAAACATGCGGCGATTGCCGCGGCCATGACTCCTATGCGCAACTTGGGGTTAGTAATGTCTCCCATAGACAGCAAACTACCTCCGCAATATCCATAACACAAGGGCTACGCATATTATGACTGCCGCCAAGCAGTAGCCTACCACGCGAACTCCTCGCGGAAAAGCGTGATCGTCGGCACGTGACTTCCGCAACGGCCGCGCAACTCGCGCATGGGCTTCGCGCTCGCCGAACCTGGGATAGTCCGCCGTTGCGCCTGCTCCAAACGCTGACCACGAGACTCCATGTCGCTCTCGCAGTGTGGAGATGAGATTCAGCCGGGCGTCGAAGCGCCCGGGGTCGATCTCCAGAACTCTATCGTACGATGATACCGCGCCGTCAAGCTCTCCCAGTTCCCTTAGGGTGTTGCCTAGGTTACAGTAGCCGTCGGCAGACTTGGGATCAATCGAGATCGCGGCCTCAAACTCGCGCTGGGCCCTTGCATGGTCACCCAGACGAGCATAGCACATTCCCATGCGGTTATGCGAATCCGCTATCCGGCTTTTCTCTTCTTGGCTGGTCACGTGACAGGCCTCCCTGCTGATTGAGCATAGTAGTCGCGTGGACCCACATAGAAGAGGGTGCGTGCTCATATACTTCAACTAGCACGTCCGGCGAATGCCACCGACGTTTCGATAGTCAGAGGAGGTCGCTCGTGGAAAGCAAACCTGATGCTACCTATGAGGGCCGCCCCGCCATCCTCAGAAGTCCTTCATCCGGGCCTACCCGGGCTCATGTCGACAGCCCCAACCTCAGCGCCTGGCTCGCGCGGGAGATCGCCGGCAGTCTCAGCGATCCGCTCGGGGTTCGTTGTCAGCCGCTCACCGTGGTGTGTATCGGCACTGACCGGTCCACAGGTGATGCGCTCGGCCCACTGGTCGGCACCAGGCTGGCTGAATGGCGATCGGTACATGACCGTATCCGCGTAGTCGGCACGCTTGACGAGCCGGTGCATGCCGGCAATCTCCGCGGCGCCATCGAAGCGCTTGGGCTCGCCAGGCCCGGATCGGGGCATGTGCTTGCCGTTGACGCCTGCCTGGGCCGGGTGGGCAGCATCGGCTATATCACCGTAGGCGAAGGGCCGCTCAAGCCCGGAGCCGGGGTCAACAAGGAATTGCCTCCGATCGGAGATGCATACATCACCGGAGTAGTCAACGTGGGCGGATTTATGGAGTATCTCGTGCTTCAGAATACCCGCCTATCGCTGGTAATCAAGATGGCGGATGCCATCGCCCGCGGAGTCGTCGCGTATGTGACCGGTCAGGCCTAGAACGGCGCCCGAAAACCGCCGGGGAGGCGGTCGCGCAGCACGCCTAGTTCTCCCGGTCCCACCATCTCGACAGGGTCTCGATGACTTCAGCGTCTGATACTTGGGCGAAGTCTACGTAGAACTGCCCCACCGCGGCAAAGTCCTCCGGAGTGGCCAGGCTCACTGCCATATCGACCTGCTGCCGCAACCACTGAAATGTGTCCGGGGGACACACTGGCGTTGCGACCACCAGCCGGAGCGGACGGCTTCCGCTAAGGCTGCGCACCGCTGCCATTACGGTGTAGCCAGTCGCAATTCCGTCGTCCACGACCACTATGTCCCTGCCGGTGATCATGGGAAACGGTCGTGCCCCACGGTATGCCGACAGGCGTCTGGCAATCTCATCCAGCTCAAGGCGGCTGGCGTTATCGATGTACTCCGTGCCCACCTTGAGCCGACGGATGAGCGGCCGGTCCAGGACCACGTTACCGTCGGACCCGACCGCGCCTATGCCCATCTCCGGGTTGAAAGGCGCGCCTATCTTCCTGGATACGATGACATCCAGCTGCGCACCGATGGCCAGGGCCACTTGTTCGGCAACGGGGACTCCGCCTCTCGGCAGCGCGAGTACGAGTGGGTTGGTCCATGCGCCCGAAGCCAGTTCCTTACCCAGAGCCCGTCCGGCCTCTATCCGGTTGCGGAAACGCACTGTGCACCCCTCCAACCAGGTGAATTTCAGGAAGCAACGAGGGACGGCCCCCCGCATCGCAGCGCGGCCGTCCCCCAGTTCTGCAAACTCAAGTAGTCAGTCACTTGCGCCCGGCGCTTCGTTCTCCACGGGCTCCAGCTGCGCACTGGGACGATGCGCATCGGTTTTCAGCATCTCGCATTTGCCGAGGAAAACGGCCCCCTCCTCAACGACAAATGATGCCATAGCTACATCTCCGAGAACCTTGCCCGTTCGAGCAATCTCGAGCCGTCCCGATGCCTTGACATTGCCCCTCAGCTCCCCGGCGACAGTCACGTTCGCGGCCGTGATCGATGCGGTTACCAGACCACCCTCACCAACTATCACGTCCTTCTCCGCTTCGACAACTCCATCTACGAAACCATCAACACGCACAGTGCCTGATACGCTCACCGTGCCCTGGACTCTGGCGCCCTTGCCTATGTAGGTGTCTACCTTTCTATCCCCCGAAGACAGCTGCCTGTCTCTTCGGAACATCGACTCCCCGTCCCTTCCACTGGGTAGTCTGCCTAATTCGCTACTTCATATAAGAAGATGGGTTCACCGGACGCTTGTTGACGCGCACCTCGTAGTGCACATGAGGCCCGGTGCTAATCCCGGTGCTGCCCACATACGCGATAACCTGTCCTCTTTTCACGGCAGCGCCGGTCTTTACCGCATTGCGTGAGTTATGCGCATAGAATGTGGTTATTCCATACCCATGAGAAATCTCTACAATATTGCCGTAACCACCCATCCAGCCGGCCTTGACTACCACTCCGTCAGCCGTAGCCACTATGGGTGTTCCGCGCGCAGCCCCTATGTCCACCCCTTCGTGAAGACGCCTGACTCGCAGAATCGGGTGGAGCCTGTTGCCGTAACCCGATGTGATGTTACCTTTGACGGGGGCAATCGAAGGCGTCCGATTGATCTTGTCCCGGTATTGCTTGGCCGAAGACCGCAGACTAGACATATCCTTCTGCGTAGCGCTCGTGAGCTGAGATAGCTTGGCCAGCGCCTCAGCGGCAGCAGCAGCCAGCTCGTCCTCCTCCAGGACTTCAGTTAGGCGTATCTCATGCTCAGAACCGAGCTGTGCTGAAGGCGCAGAACCCATCACCGGCTCGCCCCTGTCTGCCCCCGGGTCGCCTCCGCGCGAGGTCGCCCCTCTCACCGTAGATGACGAAGTCGATGAAGTGTTCTTGGCGGCGCCGGAGCCCTTCACAATACCCCAGATTTCAGAGTTCTCGCCAACTACCTCGTCAACCGCAGCCGCCAACTTGTCGGCCGTTTCGGTTAGCTCCTTAAGCTGCGCAATGCGATCATCTTTTTCTTCCTTGAGAAGTTCATTCTCCCTGAGGAGTTCCTCGATGACGGCGCCCTTGGATTGTCTATCGCGGGCTAGCAGAACCACGCCGTGCGTCATATGCACGTACGACCCAACTAGAAACACCGCCAGCCCTATCGCGATTGGCAGGCCAACACGAAGCGCCCGAAATGGAATGCTTATCGACTTCGGGGGTCCTCCCGAAGTCGGAATTGCCATCAACGTAAGTGATCCACGACGTTTGCGGGGAGAGACCCGCGAAAGCAACTTGGGTATCACCGTAAACGTGCCGCCGGACGCCCCCTTACTCGGGCGTGGGGAAGAATGCGGCACTTCCCCCCTTCCAGGCAATTCGTATGTACGCCCCCCTGGCATCCATAGCTCAAGTGCCAATTGCCCTGTATTAATAGTATGGCCAGTACTTGCCAGGCCTTGCGTTACGTGACCGCAGTTGCAGGCATACTTAGCCATCGTGGAGTATTCTACTAATTCATACGAATTCCTGCTGATGTTCTCGATTTTGACTCAGCGTGCGTCCGAGTATCCTTCTATTGCCCGCGCTATGGCGGTAATCTCCTCGTCAGATAGATTATGTGTTGAGCGCCCTGCCCTTACCGGTTTCGCATAGATCCTTGTCTCTTCGCGCCCGCATAACCCGCTGATCACGACGCCGGTCGCGCTGGCGTCCAGCAGAGCCACCGAGAAACTCTGCTCGCCGCCGACATCGTCAAAGGCATTGTAACGCAGAATCCCAACCTTCTGCACGTGTCGCTGGCACACGTTACAGAGGTCGGTCAGCTCGCTCTGTGTCTGTTCTAGCCGCGCTGCAAGGGAGTCTGTCCGCGCTATGTAATCGAGCAGCAGCGCTTCCGCGTCTCTGCCTTCGGCATTGCCGAGAAGAACACGATAGCGCTTCTCCAGACGCCTGGTTCTTGCCGAAGCTATCATGAATACTGCTATGCTGACCAGCAGAATCAGGGACAAAACAAGAACCATTGTATCTGTATGTGTTTCAATCAGATTAGCTAACCCAACCATTTCCATGCCTATCTATGGCCCTGTGAGGCCTCGGTCCCCCCTCCCACGCTCAACATCTTCTCATGCGCTGTCGGGCAACATGTGCCCTGCAATGTGGTCTCTGTTGAACCTCTATGCGCTTCCCAGGATAATCTCGAGGATTCGATCCAGGTCCTCAGCGGAGTAGTATTCGATCTCGAGTCTGCCCTTGCTGACCGACCCGGACAACTTCACCCTTGTGCCAAGTCTCTCACCGAGTCGCTGCGTCAGGCGAACCGCGTCCGGATCCTCTTCAGAGGTTCGCTTCCGAGTTGTTTCACGTGAAACATTCCGCGTGATTCCCTTGACTAGTTCCTCAGTTTGCCGTACGTTGAGCCCATCTCCAATGATCTTCGCAGCAACTTTCAGCTGATCACCCTGATCAGGAATAGCGAGCAGACAGCGGGCATGCCCCTCACTCAGTCTTCTCTCCTCAACAGCTCGCTGAATCTCTGTCGGAAGATTGAGCAGCCGTACCGCGTTCGCAATGGCGGGCCTGCTCCGACCTATGCTGCTCGACAGCTCTTCCTGGGTCATCTTGAACTCGTCCATGAGTCTCCGATAGGCCAGTGCCTCTTCAATCGGGTTTAGGTCCTCTCTCTGAAGGTTCTCGATGAGAGCTACCCGCACCATGCCGGGGTCGTCGAGCTCCCTGACCACTGCCGGAATTCTCTGCAACCCGGCGATCTGGGCAGCTCGCCATCGGCGCTCGCCCGCTATCAACTGATATCCGTCTCCTGATGGCCTGACGACTATTGGCTGAAGAACCCCGTGATGCCTTATGGACTCGGCGAGCTGCTCGAGGCCCTCTTCACTGAAGGATCGACGCGGCTGAAACGGGTTGGGCGAGAGCCGGCCGACGGGTATCTCAATAGCCCGAGGTCTATCAATGACCTCGCTCACAATGTCCGCCCCTATGATGGCGTTCAGCCCCTTGCCCAGTCCTCTTGGCTTTGCGGCCATTCCTACGCCCCCTCCCGTTCCATTACTTCTGCCGCAAGGCCCTTGTAGGCCTCAGCTCCTTTGGACCTATCATCGTATAGTGAAATGGGAAGGCCATAGCTCGGGGCCTCGCTGAGCCTCACGTTCCGGGGAATCACGGACCGAAACACGTAATCTCCGAGGTTTGCCTTCACATCGTCCACGACCTGCTGCGATAGGTTGGTTCTGGAATCGTACATGGTCAGCACAACCCCCTCTATCTCGAGGCACGGGTTGAGATGACGCCGAACCAGGTCAACTGTGCGCATCAGCTGGCTTACTCCCTCCAGCGCGTAGTACTCGCACTGTATGGGCACGAGCACGGAGTCGGCCGCAGTGAGGGCGTTTATCGTGAGGAGCCCCAGTGAAGGGGGGCAGTCCACCAGTACGTAGTCATAGGCTGCGCGCATAGGCTGCAGTGCAGCACGAAGTCGATGCTCCCGGGAGATAACGCTGACCAGCTCGATTTCAGCGCCCGCCAGATTGAGGGTAGCAGGAACGACATCTAGGCCCTCGACGGTAGAGTGCACCATCGCTTCGGCAATGGGCGCCTCTTCGATCAGCACCCTATAGATGCAGGTCTCCACTTCGCGCTTGGTGATCCCTAGGCCTGATGTGGCGTTGCCCTGAGGATCCATATCCACGAGCAGGACCCGCCGGCCGGCCATGGCCAGGTAGGCACTGAGGTTCACGGCTGTAGTAGTTTTGGCCGTACCGCCCTTTTGATTGACGACTGCGATAACCCTGCCCAATGCGGCGTTCCCCCTTAACGTGCTGTGCAAGACTTCTCCGCTCTTCGGCAATGTCCTTCACCAAAGGAGGCGAGTTGTGCGGCTCTCATCCGGGTGATTTCCTGCTTGCGCCTGCTTCGCCTAGGGGACGCCGCTCGGGCACGCCCGGCCGTCTCGGATACTGGCAAGGTGTGCTCCTCTGCTTCATGGCGCTCACCAGCACTCGTGTGCCCGCCCCAAACGGCAGTTCCAGCCGGCAAGTGTCGAGCGCTCCACCGCCCAAGACGGCCACAGCGCGGGCGCCGGATTGCATCTCCTGCGCCACCTTAGGCCCCTTCATCGCCACAAATGACCCGCCCAATCCCACGAACGGAAGACAGTACTCAGCCAGAGGCGACAGCCTGCTTACTCCACGCGCCACCGCAAGGTCGAATCGCTCCCTGTAGCGCGAGAGCCTAGCGAGTTCCTCGGCCCGTGCTTGTACACACTCCACATCCAATAGGCCAAGCGATGCCGACACCTCTCGAACAAAGTCGACTTTCTTGCCGACACTGTCGATGAGAAGCACTCTAGCAGCAGGGTTCATTATCTTCAGCACCAATCCGGGAAAGCCGGCACCGGTTCCGACATCCACGATGCTCGCGACATTGCCCAGGTCGACCACGCGCAAGCAGGTGAGGGAGTCGGCAAAGTGCTTGACGGCTATCTCGGCGCCTTCGGTGATGGAAGTCAGGTTGACGCTCCTGTTCGCTTCGATCAGGAGTTGCTTATAGGAACAGAACATGTCCAGCTGTCTCTGGTCAACATCCACGCCCAACTCCCTGGCTGCCTGCTCCAGGGTCTTGCGGAAAGGCGCCTTCGTGCTGCAGGTCTCATCAAGCATGTCCGCTTCCCTCCGCTCCGGCGCCAGGCCGAGTGATCTCTCTCAAATGTACAGTCAGAGCCATCACGTCAGCCGGCGACACACCCGATACACGTGTTGCCTGGCCAACCGACAAAGGCCTTACCTGGGCCAGGCGCTCCCTGGCCTCTCGAGATAGCCTGGATAGGGAGGCGTAGTCGATGTCGGCGGGAATCGTCCACCGCTCGAGTCTTTTGAACTCCTGCACCTGCTTCTTCTGCTTGGCGATATAGCCGGCGAATCGGGTCTCTATGTCCACCTGCTCCTTCGCGTCGTCAGCGTAGTGCGAAGATGAATCCGGAAGGGTCCGGCCCGCCCGCACCATCTCGATGGCCTCACGTCGCTCGTTGAACCTGTTCCACCTCTCATCATCAACCAATCCTGCGCTTCGGCCCATGGGCGTCAGCCGGAGATCCGCATTGTCTTGCCTCAGCAGAAGTCGGTACTCGGCCCTGGCAGTCATCAGACGATAGGGTTCGTCAGCCCCCTTGGAAATCAGGTCATCTATGAGCACGCCGATGTATGCCTCGGAACGGTCGAGAACCAGGCGCCGGGCCCCGGGCCGCGTAACGCTTATCGCCGCATTGACACCGGCCACCAGGCCCTGAGCTGCTGCTTCCTCGTATCCGGAAGTCCCGTTGATCTGCCCGGCACAGTATAGTCCGCGCACGGTGATGGCCTCGAGTGTCGGAAACAGCTGAGTTGGATCGATGCAGTCGTACTCAATCGCGTAGCCATATCTTACGATGTGCGCATTCTCCAGACCCGGTATGCTCCTCAGCATCTCCTCCTGGACATCCATGGGCATGCTAGTGGACACTCCGGCCACGTACATCTCTCCGGTTCGTCTTCCCTGGGGCTCGACGTAGACCTGGTGACGCGGCCGTTCCGGGAAACGAACAATCTTGGTCTCTATCGCCGGGCAGTAGCGCGGCCCGGTTCCGGTTATGGCGCCGCTGTACATAGGGGCACGGTGCAGGTTGTTCCTTATTATCTCGTGTGTCCGCGCGTTGGTCCACGTGGCCCAACAGCAGAGCTGCTCCCTGGGAGCGGGCTTGCGCAGAAACGAGAACCCATATGGCAACTCCTCGCCTGGCTGGGCGACCATTTTCGAGTAATCCACGCTGCGCCCGTCCACCCGCGCGGGAGTGCCTGTCTTGAACCGATGAATCACGAAACCCAACCTCCGCAGGTCTTCTCCTAGTTCAACGGAGGGGGGCATACGATCGGGACCCGACTCATAGCTGAGCTCGCCCATGTGCACACGCCCGCCCAGGTAAGTCCCTGTTGCGAGCACTACTGCGCGAGCCGAGATCTCGCCGGTGTCAGTAACTACGCCCGCGACAGCTCCGTCGCAGGTCACCAGGCCTGACACCATCGCTTGCCTGAGTACCAGGTTGGGCTGGCTCTCCAAGGCCTCTCTCATTCGCGCATGGTAATCGGCCTTATCGATCTGCGCGCGGATCGCCCTCACTGCTGGACCCTTGGAGGTGTTGAGCATCCGCACCTGCATGAAGGTATCGTCCGCCGCCAGGGCCATCTCTCCCCCAAGAGCATCTATCTCCCTGACTAGCTGGCCCTTTGCAGGTCCGCCTATCGACGGATTGCACGACATCTGGGCGATGTTGTCCATACTCACAGTGATTCCCAGAGTTGAACAACCCATCCGGGCACAGGCGAGCGCAGCCTCGCACCCAGCGTGCCCCAGACCCACTACAATTACGTCGTAATCCACCGCGGCTCACCTCTTCGCTCCCACTATGGAGTCATTTGCCGATGCAGAACTGCTCGAATATCCTGTCCACGATATCCTCACGGGCAGTCTCGCCCGTTATCTCGCCCAGAGCGTCAATGGCAACTCGTAAGTCGATGGATAGCATATCAGCCGGCATGCCGTCACCGGCAGCTCTCGCCACCTCATCGAGAGCTGCCGCGGCCCTACGAAGGCAGTCGGCCTGGCGCGCACCAAACGACCGGACGCCTTCGCCGAGATCGGCCGCCCGCGCCATGGCCAGCGCCTCAATCTCAGCTTCCAGCAAGTCTATTCCGCTACCTGTAAGCGCCGACACTCGCAGAATCCGTCGATTGCCCGCGCGCCGCCGGAGATCCTCATCGGAGAATGCTGCATAGAGGTCCGACTTGTTCACGACGACTACGGTACGGTCTTCAGGCGTGGACGCCACGATCTGGACGTCTTCCTCAACGAGTTGCATTGACCCGTCGATCACCGCCAGGGCGATATCGGCATCGGCCAGTGCGCCTCTGGCGCGCTCGACGCCTTTCCGCTCCAGAGGATCGGTCGCCTCGCGCATTCCCGCAGTATCTATCAGCTGTATGGGAATACCGCGGATGTTGGCCACCTCAGACACCGTATCCCTTGTAGTGCCGGGCCTGTCCGACACAATTGCCCGCTCCTCGCGCAG
This sequence comes from Bacillota bacterium, assembly GCA_019136685.1. Classification (GTDB taxonomy): domain Bacteria; phylum Bacillota; class DTU025; order DTU025; family DTU025; genus UBA5389. The sequence goes on from JAGVTS010000103.1 coordinate 33,788, forward strand.
CATGGCGTTGAGCAGACGTGATTTTCCCACGTTGGGCCTTCCGACGATGGCAACACTTGCGCCTTCCCAGAGAACCCGGCCCTTGCTCGCATCCGAGGCAGCGCGATACAAGTCCGCGGCAATGCGACGGGCTTCCTCGCCTATCTCGAGCAACTCCATTTGGGGAATGTCATCCTCAGGGAAATCCAGAGAGGCCTCGATGATGGTCACAAGTTGGGCCACGGCCTCTCGCGACTCCTGCGCCATGCGGCCCGAGTGCCCTGATAGAAATGCCGATGCTGAACGCCGGGCCCGCTCAGTGCGGGCATTGATGACCTGCAGTATAGCCTCAGCCTGCCCAAGGCTTATGCGCCCATTGAGAAAAGCGCGCTTTGTGAACTCCCCAGGTCCTGCGTGACGTGCTCCGGCATCCAGTACCGCCTGCAGCACCGCCCGTACAACCGCCGGCCCGCCATGGCAACTCAGCTCGACAACGTCTTCTCTGGTATAGGAGGCCGGACCCGGCATCGATAGCATGATGGCCTCATCAATGAACTCTCCGGAGGAGTCGTACACTCGGCCGTATGCCGCGCGCCATCCGGGGCGGTGTTCCGGCGACGATCCGTCCATCCGATGCCGACGAGCGGGTCTGAACACACTGGCCGCTACGTGCCGGGCGTCTGGCCCCGATACCCTGACAATAGCTATGCCGCCCATCCCCGGAGGTGTCGCCACCGCCGCAATGGTATCGGCAGCGTATGCCGTCCAATCCAACATACCCACACCTCCCCTCTATTGTTTCACGTGAAACAATCCGCGCCATATATCAGCATAAAAGAAAGTGCGCGCTTTTTGAACACGCACTTTCACAATATCGCATTCTCAGCACTTCTTGTGCTAGTCACTGGGCGATATGACTATCCGCCTGTAGGGCTCACGCCCCTCTGAATGGGTTACTACGCCCTGAACGTCCTTGAGAGCCATGTGGACAACGCGTCGCTCCAGAGCGGACATGGGTTCCAATACTTGCTTTTTTCTGTCGCCCATTACCTTATCTGCTGCCTCCGCCGCCATTGCCCTGAGGGTTTCTTCTCTCTTCTTCCGATAGCCTGCAACATCTACGACGTACCTGACGCGTTCCTCTTCGCCAGACGCACGAACGGCCCTGTTGGCAGCCAGGTTAACCAGATACTGTATTGAGTCGAGCGTCTCTCCGTGTCGACCGATAAGTACTCCTAGCGACTTGCCCTCAACCTCAAGCATTGTGATATCCTCTACCTGGCTCTCGTACACCTCGGCATCCAGGCCCATAACCGAAACCAGTCCTTCGAGAAACTTAGCGCCGTGGCTCAAGGCGCCCTTGTCCACGGCGTTTTCATCGATGTTGCTCTGGAGAGCGCCAACTCTGCCCGCAGAAACACGACGTTGCCCACCGCGATCCGAGGGTGGACCAGCTTCCGGCGATGCGGATGTACGACTCGACACAGCACTACCCGTCGACGATGGACCCGCGTGCACCGCACGCATGCGGACTCTGGCGTGCCTGAACCCAACTAAACCCAGAAATCCACGCGAACCCTCATCCATGACTTCTATCTCAACCTGGTCCTTCTGATCCTTGCTCAACCCAAGCGACGACAATCCGGCCTGAACCGCCTCCTCGATCGTCTTGCCAGTAACCTCTATTGGTTCCATCTAGCTGACTCCCTTCCTAGACGCAGCCAGTTGCCTCTGGATCAAGTAGTGTTGAAGTATGCTGACAACGTTCGTGGCGACCCAGTAAACAGCTGCTCCTGATGGCATGGTTCTCGTGAACCAACCGAAGAACAGCGGCATCACGACGGTCATGGCCTTCTGCGATTGGTCTGCAGTGGTCTGCGACATGGAAAACCACATGGTGACGGCCGACAGGACGGGCAAAATCCACGGGTCAGGAGCGCTGAGACTCGTTAGCCAGAGAAAACTGCTCTTGGCCGCGCCGAAACTATCGACAAAAGCTTTGTTTTGCAGAACTCGAAAGAACACAATGAGAAAGGGCAGCGGGATCAGCGCCGGAACGCACCCGGCCATGGGGTTAACCTTGTTGTCACGGTACAGCTCGGCAAGGCGCTGTTGATACTCCTGCGGTTGCCCCTTGTATTTCTGCTCCAGCTCCTTGATCTTCGGGGTGAGCGCCTTCATCCCTTCCATCACCCTAACCTGGTTTACCTGCAGCGGATGGACAATGGCCTTGATCAATACTGTTACCATGATAATGGCCCACCCGAGGTTGCCCGTAAGGTTCGTGAAGTACCGCAGTATGCTCTCCATCACCGAGGTGATGCTCAATGCTGCCTCCCCCTTTCAATACAGAGGACTGTAGCTAGTAGTTTGGTATTTAGCACTATGGAACAGGATCATATCCTCCCCCACTGAACGGATGGCATCTGAGAAGTCGCCTGAGGGCAAGGTACGAACCCCGGAGTGCTCCGTGTTTCCTCACAGCTTCTTCGGCGTACTGTGAGCACGTGGGCACAAAGCGACAACACGGACCTCTCTTTAGAGGGGAGACGTATATTCGGTACAGCCGAATTGCCTGGAGTTCAAGCTTTTCGAGCATCACTGGCCTCCTCGCCCGGCACCGCGCCGGGCGCCCCCGTCATCTCCCGAATTGAGTATACACTCACTTGCTCAAGTGCCCTGTTCAGATCGATCAGAACATCCTCGCAACGAAGATCAGGGGTAGTCATGCGCCGCCTCGGTACGATAACAAAGTCATAGCCCCGATGCGGCATGGCCTCGGAAAGACGCACTGCCTCCCGCAACAGTCGTTTGATCCTGTTGCGCCTCACCGCGCCCCCCATCTTCCTTCCCACAGGAAACCCGACGCGCACGATCTCCAGGCCGTTCGGTACAGCGTGGACCACGACATACTTGCCCGCAGCAGACCTGCCTTCGCGGAAGGCCCTGCGGAACTCCGAGGTCCTACGCAGGCTCTGCACGCGCACATCGGGGCCCCCCTGTTACAAACGCCAATACGAAAGGAAAAGCCGTCGCACGACGGCAGAACTTCAAGGCGCAAAAGGTTGGCTCAGGCCGAAACCCGCTTGCGGCCCCTGGCGCGCCTGCGCCTTATTATTCTCCGACCGCCGGGCGTGCTCATGCGAGCCAGAAAACCGTGAATTCTTGCCCTGCGACGCACTTTGGGCTGGTATGTCCGTTTCATCCAAGCGTTCCTCCCTATAAACTCCACCGCAAGCATACCGCGTCAATTATAAGCGACGCAAACCTGGAGTGTCAAGAAGCGATCCGGGCGCAAATTCCCTGCCCTTTCCGGTTATCCACAGGAGCCTTTCAGACACTTCCATTCAGACTGTCCCGGCGTCCGCAAGTCTGTTATGATAGTCTTTGCAAACGGATGAATTTTTCATCGCCTCTTCCATGCAATCATGATTATCACCAGTTGTGGGCCTGTTTATGCACAGACTGTGGATCAATCTGTGGATAACGTGTGCGAAGAGCGTGGATTTTTCGTGGGTGCCGAAATCCGGGCAGTCAAAATTCCGAAATGAGTTGTGGACAATCTCGAAAACCTCTTCAACACGCCTTATGCTATGAGAAACGTTTGTTCCCGCCGTTTCTGCTGGCGGTAGGATATCCACAGTCGACTGTGGAATACTTGTTCATGCATTGTGGAGTTCATGTTTTCGCGACGCGGACGTGATGACTTTTCAACAGCTGTGGAAAACCTTGTGGATAACTTGAGGCGCCCTCTGCAGTTTTTCGATAGAATGCAGCCTGCGCCCATCTGCATTCGAGTATTGGGCCATAAGTGTCGTGCAATTTCGAACATCTCTAGCTGGCATGCTACTTATCCACAATCTCCTGTGGATATCCTGTGGGTAAACTCACTGTTGGCATGCGTTGCGAAATCGGGGGGCTTGTGTGAATGGTCTTGTTCAGACTGCTGTTCCCTAAGCCGAACAGATCCAAAGCCCATGTAGACGCCTCGACCGCCGATTGCCCGGCACCGGTAGAGGTGAAACCCTTGTATACAGTACGAATCGCATCGTATGACAGCATGAGTTCTCTCCCGCGCACCCTGGATCTGTCATCAGATGACTTCAGTACCTTCGTAGACGAAGTCTCCAGCCGTGTGTACGCCCTCTGCCGCGAGAAGCATGGTTCTGTTCCATTCGTCGTCATACGCGAAGCTGTGGAGAATCTGGTGCATGCCGACTTCGCAGATGCAGTGGTTACAGTCCTGCCTGATGGCAACACAGTTAGGGTATCGGATCACGGCCCCGGGGTGTCGGACAAGGAACGAGCTTTCTTGCCTGGATTTACCACAGCAAGCGCATCGATGCGAGACTTCATCAAAGGAGTAGGCTCAGGCCTCCCCATCATGCGAGAGTCTCTGGCAGCCATGGGCGGCTGGATCACGGTCGAAGATAATTTGGGCGCCGGCGCCGTGGTGACCATAAGCTCAAGCGGAGTCGCAGCTTCGGCCGAAGCTGCGTCAGTTCGTCCTCGCTCCGAGATGCCTCCGCAACATCCGTCCGGCCATCCTCCAGAGGCAGGCGCATCCTCCGGAGTGGATGGGGAAAGACTAGTCGGTACCGATCAGTCCAGTCACGAGCAGGCCAAGCAGGATTCATCAGGCAATCAGTCGAACAAGGGACAGGATGAGGGACCACCCTCATCATCTCAACCCTCTGAAATGTCAGATGAGGCTCTGGACGGAATTCTCTCGTCACGGCAGAAGAAGGTGTTTCTGCTCATTGCTGAAATGGGCGAGATCGGTCCGTCTGTTGTCACAAAGGAGCTTGACATCAGCCTAAGCACCGCTTACCGCGATCTGGTCACGCTCGAGGAACTCAACCTCGTGGCAAGTCTTGACGGAGGCAAGCGCAAGCTCACAAAGAGGGGTATCGACTTCCTGGGCTACATATTCAGATAGCCACACGTCTTGCGAGTGAGGGATGGCACAGTGTCCGACGAACTAAACGCTATGTGGGCAAACGCCCTGAGCGTCTTATACAACGAGCTGTCCGGGCCGAGTTTCGATGCATGGCTCAGGCCGAGCAGCCCGGTTGCCTTTTCTGATGGGACCCTTCTTGTACAGGTTCCGCACGAATTCGCCCGCGATTGGCTGGAAACCAGGCATTCAGCACTTCTGTCTGAGATCCTAACCTCGCTCGCCGGCCGGAGTGTTACAGTCAAGTTCATCGCGAAAACAGCCCCCGGCATCCCCACTCAGGCAGAGGACGCGCCGATTGCACCGGCTGTTGCATCGCCGTCCGCGGCGTCTTCGGTAAGCTTCTCCGACTCAGCGGGAACGTCGGAATCCGGAGAGCGTATGATGCCCACGGCATCGCAAGGCGACTACACGCAGGCCTACGGCCGGGCTCCAACCCAGTCGAGGCAGGCTGGGCGTATGCAGGCGTCCTCCACAATCCAACAAGACGACTCCAAAGAACCCGACGACTTCAAGCAGGCTGTGCTGAATCCCAAGTACACCTTCGACTCCTTCGTGGTAGGTTCATCCAACAGGATGGCTCACGCAGCCGCCCTCGCGGTGTCCGAGGGTCCGGGACGCACCTACAACCCACTGTTCCTTTACGGCGGAGTGGGACTGGGAAAAACCCATCTCATGCAGGCCATCGGCCATCAGATCCTGGTTTTCAACCCTTCAGCCCGTGTTGTGTACGTTCCGTGTGAGCAATTTACCAATGAACTCATACTTTCCATACGATTCGAGACCACAGACGCTTTTCGCGAAAAGTATCGCAATGTTGACATCCTGATGATTGACGATATTCAGTTCTTGGCGGGAAAAGAACGGACCCAGGAGGAATTCTTCCACACTTTCAACACCCTGTACGAAGCGGGCAGGCAGATAGTGATCTCGTCCGACCGTCCACCCCGGGAGATTGCGACTCTCGAAAGCCGGCTGAGGTCGCGATTTGAATGGGGTCTTTCCGCCGACATCAGTGCACCGGAACTGGAGACCCGAATGGCCATTCTGAACAAGAAGGCTGCTGCTGAAAACTTGGTCTTCCCGCAGGATGTGTGCCTTTTCATTGCCCAGCAGGTTCAGTCCAACATCCGCGAGCTGGAGGGGGCGCTCATACGCGTAACGGCATACGCCTCGCTCAACAACCGCGACTTGTCGGTGGATGTGGCGGCGGAGGCCATTCGAGACATGATGCCATCGTCAAGGCCCAAGCAGATCTCAGTGGAGATGATACAGCGCGCTGTGGCCGACTACTATCATATCCAGGTATCAGAGATGCGCGCCAGGACCCGTGTGCGGATGATCTCCCTCCCGCGGCAGGTAGCCATGTTTCTGTGCAGGGAATTAACAGAGTTGTCTTTGCCCAGAATAGGGGAGGAGTTCGGCGGACGAGACCACACGACCGTGATCCATGCCTGCGAGAAAATATCGCAGGACAGGCAGACTGACCCAACACTCGATGCCAATGTGAAGGAGATAGTCGAAAGGCTAAAGAAGGCTTGATCCTTGTTGATAACCGTGTGAATGGCACGTGAAAACCTTGTGGAAAGAGTGTGGAAAATGGCGGCTTGCTGGATTGGCTGTGGACAACTCCCCATAACCAGCGCCTTAGGAGGCGATTAGTCCACAGAGTTGTCCACCGGGATAAGGCGGACGGACCTGCAGGGTCTCGAATTATCCAGATATCCACAGGCCCTACTACTACTACGACGGAGGTACAAATGTACATATGTACTCTTAATAGTAGTCATGTATGCCTGAACGCCAGGCCGTTGGGAGGTATCGTAAGGTGAAGGTATCATGCTCCAAAGCAGCGTTGGTCAACGGAGTCCAGGCTGTGTACAAAGCGGTGTCGCCAAGAGCGACTATTCCCGCCCTATCAGGAATTCTCGTTGAAACGTGTGCACAAGGACTCCGGTTGGTCGCGTACGACCTCGATCTCGGAATCGAGACGTTCATCCCTGTGACCATTGAGAGAGAAGGGGCTATGGTGATGCCTGCCAGATATCTTTCCGATATCACCCGGCGTCTGCCCCATTCCGAGGTGGTTATCGAATACAGGGAAGACGTTCGCGCGGCCGATATTCTGTCCGACAGGTCCAATTTCACTGTCAAGACGATGCCCGCTGAGGAATTCCCGGCCCTGCCGGAAATTCCGACGGTCAGTACGTGGTCCATACCCGAGCCAGGCCTCAAAACCATGATCAGACGAACCGGCCCCGCGGTGGCCACGGAAGACAACCGCGCCTTCTACACAGGTATCTACACGATCTTCGAGCGAGACACGCTAACGATGGTTTCCACCGACACATTCAGGTTGGCTCACAGGAGCATGCCGGTGTCGCTTCCCATCGAGAGCCAGGTAGGAGTGATAATACCAGGCAAGACTCTGCTCGAAGTGGAGAGAAACCTGAGCGGAGAAGGAGACAGAGAAGTCTCGGTGGCGGTTACCGATCGACATGCCATGTTCCGTGTGGGCAGCACCACCTACATCACGCGTCTTCTGGAGGGGCAGTTTCCCAACTACAGGCAGGTGTTCCCGCAGAACATCCCCGCGCGGCTAGTATGCGACCGTATGCAGTTGCTCAACTCCATCGATAGAGTGTCGCTCATGTGCAAGGATGAGCTGAGCGCCATCAGGATGGTCTATACCGGAGACGAAGGCATGGCGTCCGGTTTCCTTACCATAACAGCAAACACTCCTGAGGTCGGAGAGGCTCGGGATGATATCCCCGTGTCGATGCAAGGGCATGCCGACGTGACAGTAGCCCTGCGCGCGCGATACCTTCGAGACGTCCTCCGCGTACTCGACGGTGATGAGGTCTGCTTGGGCTACACCAGTTTTAAGCATCCGATAGAGGTGACTGACGAGGCCGACCCGGCGTACACCTACCTGTTGATGCCGGTTACCGCTCCTGTGTGACGGTTGGGGCCATGAAGGATCTCATAATTCGTACCGAGTATATCCACCTGGATCAGGCTCTCAAACTCGCGGGGTTGGCCGGGTCGGGCGGAGAAGCCAAGGCGGTCGTCAAGGACGGCCTGGTTTCGGTGAACGGGGCAACCGAAACGAGACGAGGTCGGAAACTGCGCCCCGGAGACGTGATCGAATTCGCCGGTATAGTAATGCGTATAGTCTGGAAAAAAGGTGACTGTAGCGGAAGGGATGACGCATGCAGCGCGGATAGCGGCGTGACGAACCTGGAGAGGACGGGTGGGGGATGTGTGGGTAAGCCGAATGGAGCTCACTGACTTCCGCAACTATGCGGAGGCGTCAGTGGCTCTGGACCCCGGTCTCAACCTGTTTCTCGGGCTCAACGCGCAGGGCAAGACTAACTTGTTGGAGTCGGTGTACGTAGCGTCTGCAGGCAGATCATACCGGGCCTCATCCGATGCCGATCTAGTGCGCTGGGAATGCCCGCATTTCCGAATCGTGGCATACATAGACCGCAAGCCCTCGCCGGTGCGGTTGGAGATAAGCTACTCGAGAGACGGCAGGCGCCTCGTCAGGCTAAACGGCACGGAGAGAATTCGTGGGGCCGAACTTGCGTCTTTCTTGAACGTGGTGATGTTCACCCCGGACGATCTGGCGCTGGTGAAAGGATCTCCAGGCGACAGGCGTAGGTTCCTCGACCTGGAGATCGCCCAGGTCAGCCCGGCCTACCGCAACTGGGTGAGTGTGTACAGCAGAACAGTGGCTCAGCGAAACGCCCTGCTCAAGCAGGTGGCGGCGGCCCCGCCGGCCAAAGCCGCCGAACTGCTGGCGCCGTGGGATGACCAACTCACTTCAGTGGGCGCCAGGGTAATAGCGCGGCGAGCCGAGGTCATAGCCGAACTTGATCGGTTAGGCCGCGAAGCGCACTGCAGGATCACGGGTACGCCGGGCAATCTCGCTGTGCGGTATTTGCCGTCGGTTCAATTCGAGGCTTCCGATGTGCAGGCGATCGCAAGGGCCTTCAAGGATCGTCTTGCCCAGATTCGACGAGTCGAGCTCATTCGCGGCTTCACGATGTGCGGGCCTCACCGCGATGACATTCTGTTTGAACTTGATGATGTTAACGTGGCAGCGTTCGGCTCCCAGGGCCAGCAGAGGTCGACGGTGCTTGCTGTGAAATTGGCGGAGGTCGAGTTCATACGCGCACGTACCGGTGATCAACCTGTGCTGCTCCTGGATGATGTCCTGTCGGAATTGGACGAACGGCGGCGGGCGCACCTTCTGGCCGAGGTAGTGGGGAAATACCAGACCCTTGTGACCAGCGTGGAACCGGGCTGCGTGGAGATGATGCCGTCTCAAGCCAAGGTATTCACCATAGACGCAGGGCAGATCAGAGCTAGGGAGGTTGCGGCTGATGCTGTGCCGTCTGAAGGACGCGCTGAGTACGACAGTAGGCAGGCTGGGCTACAAAGGCCGCCTACGCTCGCTGGCAGCGATGCGAGCGTGGAATGAGGATATCGCTCCCTGCCTCAAGACTGAATCACGGGCCACGTTCATCAGGGGCAAGGTGTTGTACGTGACTGTTGAGAAGCCCGTGTGGGCTCAGCAGCTCACCATGATGAGACAGGACTTGATCGGCAGGATAAACGCGTCGGTGGGGGAGGGCGCAGTCATCGACATACGGTTCCGCACAGGCCAGATCAGGGAGGCATTCACCTGGGGGTCCGCTGCTTCGGAGGAAGCAGCGACGGACCTCGGCGAAGGGGTTGCCGCTCCTGTTCCCGACTGGATGTGCGTCGAACCAGGCGCTGATGCGCGGGCCAGGGCGCAGGCGGCGGCGCTGCCTATCACCGACGATGAGCTGCGCAGTCGATTCGAGGAGTTCATGCTGCTCGACGCCAAGTATAGGGCATGGGCGCGACGCAATCTGGCGCCCACCGCAGCGCAAGCAGCTGACGTTCTCAGGCGCGAACCATGGCTGTCCGACGACCATGTTCGTTCGCTAGTGCCGGCCGCCACGTCCGACGACCTGATGCGCGCACGGGAGGCAGTGGCAGCGGAGTTCTACGACGAGGCACGCGCACGCGTCCTGGGCGGGGCAACGGGAGTGGGGCCGAGTCACGATCTTGGCGAGCGCGGGGTCGAGATGAGGTTGCTGGTGGAGTCCATAGCCATGCTCCTAACGGGCCAACCTCCTGAACAACTGGACAAGAATCTCGTTGCCTATGCTCTAGGCGAGGAGTTTGCCGGCTATGTGCGGTAGGCCGAATGAGCCGAAAAGAGCCTCCGAGCCCGTGATTGTGCGGGGAGAGCGCTTTGGCGCCCCCGTCCACTGGCTCTACCTAGGGGGCGATGCAGTGATCGACAGTGATGAAGTGGTGGCGGTACTTGATGGAGAAATGGCCAGACGATCGGCTGCGCTAACAGAGTACATCCATAGGAATGCGCAGGCAGGAAGGGCAGTCGACGTGTCTGAGGGCGGGTCAACAAAGGCGGTGGTAGTCACGGCCGACCGGATCTACCTTAGCCAGGTGGCGCCGCCTACTGTGGGTAGGAGAGCCAATATCATCTACTTGGGTGAAGGTGAGGGCGAAGAATAGGCGGTCCTTTTGGTGTATAATTGGTCTGGTGGGCGCCGTGGTGCGAACTCATACACCACGGCGATTTTATAGTGTTCGGAAACGTCAGGGAGGTAGTTTCTTGGAAAGCTCCGGCGCACGGAACAACAACACGCAGTACAATGCCGATCAGATTCAGGTGTTGGAGGGGCTCGAAGGGGTCCGTAAGCGCCCTGCCATGTACATCGGGAGTACCGATGCCAGAGGCCTTCATCACCTGGTCTACGAGGTGGTCGATAACGCCATCGACGAGGCCCTCGCCGGTTTCTGCGACACCATTCTGGTGACGATTGGAGCCGACGGTTCAGTCTCAGTTGAGGATAACGGCCGCGGAATCCCGGTCGACATACACCCCAGAGAAGGTAAACCTGCTCTGGAGGTGGTTCTCACCATGCTGCACGCAGGGGGCAAGTTCGGAGGCGGGGGATACCGCGTGTCGGGAGGCCTTCATGGAGTGGGCGTGTCCGTGGTGAATGCGCTCTCAGAGTCTCTTGAAGCATGGGTGCGGCGCGACGGCCGCATCTACTATCAGGCATTCAGGCGCGGAGCCACGGTTGCGCCGCTAGAGGTGAAGGGGCCCGCCGACAGCACTGGAACCACAATCAAATTCTGGCCGGATCCGGATATCTTCGAGACGCTGGACTTCAGCTTCGATACGCTCTCTTTCAGGTTGAGGGAGTTCGCATTCCTCAGCGCCGGCACGAAGATCGTGCTCAGGGATGAGCGGGGCGGCGAGGATGGACGCAGGGAAAACGTATTCCAGTATGACGGAGGAATCCGCTCATTCGCCGAGTTCATCAACAGGGCAAAGGACCCTGTGCATGCCGACGTGATATATGTGTCAAAGGAGCTCGAGTCGGTATCGGTGGAAGCCGCCATTCAGTATAACGACGGCTACTCGGAGAACATGCTTTGCTTCGCAAACTACGTGAACACTACTGAGGGCGGAACGCACCTGTCGGGGTTCAGGTCGGCGCTCACTCGATCAATAAACGACTACGCCCGGAAGACAAGCATTCTCAAAGACAACGACGAGAACCTGACAGGCGATGATGTGCGTGAAGGGCTCACGGCCGTGCTCAGCGTAAAGCTGGAGGACCCGCAATTCGAAGGGCAGACCAAGACCAAGCTTGGCAACAGCGAGATGCGCGGCATAGTCGACTCCGTGATAACCGAAGGCCTCACCATATACTTTGAGGAGAACCCGAGTACGGCCCGCAAGATCGTCGACAAGTGCGTTGCGGCGGCCCGGGCCCGTGAAGCGGCGCGCAAAGCCAAGGAACTCACTCGGCGAAAGTCTGCGCTGGAGATATCGTCGCTTCCCGGGAAGCTTGCCGACTGTACGCTGCGCGATCCGGCCTTGTGTGAGCTCTACATCGTGGAGGGTGACTCTGCCGGCGGTTCGGCCAAATCCGGTCGCGACCGCAGATTCCAGGCGATCATGCCGATCAGGGGCAAGATCCTCAACGTGGAGAAGGCACGCATCGACAGGATCTTTGCCAATGCCGAGATCCGCGCGATGATCACAGCTCTGGGCACCGGGATAGGCGAGGATTTCGACATCTCGAAACTCCGCTACAGCAAGGTCGTTATTATGACAGACGCGGACGTGGACGGCGCGCACATACGCACCCTTCTGCTGACGTTCTTCTTTCGGTTCATGAGGCCGCTCATTGAGAACGGCAACATCCTGATAGCGCAACCGCCTCTGTACATGGTGCGCCAGGGCAAGAAGGAGCACTACGTGTACAGCGACCGCGAGTTGCAGGAGACCCTAGATAACCTTGGACGCGGCAACTACCCGGTGCAGCGCTACAAGGGCCTCGGTGAGATGAACTCCGAGCAGCTGTGGGAGACGACGATGAACCCTGCGACACGTACCATGCTCAAGGTGACTATGGAAGACGCCATAGCGGCGGATCAGATATTCACGACGCTGATGGGCGACAAAGTCGAGCCCAGGCGGGGATTCATCGAGACCCACGCCAAATACGCTACAGAGCTAGATGTCTGATCTCCTGATACTCTGCTTTATGCTTTGAGGTGTTGAAGTTTGACCGAGCTTACTGACGGAAAGATGGTCCCAATCGACATAGAACATGAGATGCGCAGGTCCTTCTTGCTCTACTCAATGAGCGTCATAATGAGCAGGGCCCTGCCCGACGTGCGGGACGGCCTAAAGCCGATACACCGCAGGATCCTCTATGCGATGCATGACATCGGGCTTAGTGCCGAGAAACCCTACAGGAAGTCGGCTACGGTGGTGGGCGAAGTCATCGGCAAGTACCACCCCCACGGCGAATCCGCCATCTACGACGCTATTGTCAGGCTGGCCCAGGATTTCTCGATGAGGTACCCGATGGTCGACGGGCATGGAAACTTCGGATCTGTGGACGGCGACCCGGCAGCGGCCATGCGCTACACCGAAGTCAGAATGGCCAAGCTGGCTGCGGCGATGCTGTCGGACATCGAAAAGGACACTGTCGACTTCGCCCCCAACTACGACGCGTCTACTAAGGAACCGCTCGTGTTGCCGTCTCGGTTCCCGCAACTCTTGGTGAACGGCTCATCAGGCATCGCTGTTGGCATGGCTACCAACATTCCGCC
>JAGVTS010000232.1 GCA_019136685.1 Bacillota bacterium
GCCGGTGCTCGCGATGACGACCACGAACAACAGCACAGCCAGACCAAACCTTAGGTTCTTCATAGCCCCCATGTACCTCCTTTGTGGTTACCCGAGTTTGACAACTGAGGATCAGATGGCCAGTTAAAGCGCGTTTCGCGTAGTCGGAGTAGTCGAGAGCGTGCGCCTGTCGCGCTCGTAAAGCTGAGCTTAGCGAGGGTTCCCGAATCAACGGCGCAGCATGACTCTATACTAGCAAGTCGCTGCGGATTTTTCTTCTCATCACGCGCTATGTGGGAATTCCTGGTTTGTACTCTGCTCCCCGCTGTGATATCATTATCGGTAGTCGAGACGAACGGGGGCGATGCCAGGTGTTTCTCAAGACGACCGTCAGTCGAGCCGGCGATGGGAGCAAGCTCAGGTATTACACTATCGTCAAGTCCGTCAGGCGGGACGGAATTCCTAGGCATGAAGCGTTGCACTACCTCGGCGCGTTAACCGACGAAGAGGCTCAGGGCATTCGAAACGCTCTTCAAGCAGCCAGGAACCCCGGATCCGTTTTCGTCGACCCCTCAACAGTCTCAGCCCAGAGGCACTATGGGTTCCTGCACCTTATGGTCCTGCACTGGATCTACATGTCGTTTGCCCTCCACCAGCTACTGGGCCGGGTACGCCACGCCGAACTCCTGGTCCTGAACAGGGCGGTTGATCCGGCAAGCAAGGCGGGCGTTTTCGAATGGGCGCCGGGAACGGCGTGCCCCGCCTTCCTGGGAGTTCCTCGGTCGGCGGAAATCGATTACGAGATCTACCGCGACCTCGACCGTTTGGCGAAGATGCAAAATCGGATAATGGCCCATCTCTACTCTGAACTCAGACGCAGAGGCAAGACGGCAGACCCCAGGTTCATATACGACATCACCGCCACCTACATGGAAGGAACCAAGTGCGTCATCGCCGAGTACGGCTATGCTCCCGGCGGCAAGAGAGGGCACAAGCAGATCAAGATCGCTCTGGGGGTCACCAAGGATGGATATCCCTTCTACTGGAAGGTCCTCAAGGGCAAAACCAGCGACAAGACCACCGTAACGAAGGTCATCGCCGAAATGCAGGAGCTTTTCCAGATCGCTGACTGCACGTTCGTCTTCGATAGAGGTATGGCCACTTTCGACAACTTCCATTTCGTCGAAGCGAACGGATGCACCTATCTGAGCGCGCTAAACTCCGACACTGTCCGATCCATGCGCTTTCCCGGCGTATCCGCCCTTTCTTCCATTACCATCGAGGATGCCCAGGCGCTTGCCGACCAGCTCGCTGAAGACGCCGGCCTTGCGAGAATCCCGAAGGAGCTTTCCGACTTCACTCTGTATGCCGAGGGCAAGTCGTTCTACAAGACCATATCGGCAGGAAGCGAGCGCTACATTCTGGTCTTCAATCCCGAACTTCTCGTCACGCGCAGACAAGACAGGGAGACGAGGATCGCCAAGGCAGAGGCCGAGATTGCGGAGATCAACAAGGACGCGATGTCCGCCAAAAAGAGTCGAGCGCCGGAGCCTATGCTCGCTAAGGCGAAGGCGATCCTCTCCCGGTTGGCGCTGACCAGGGTGTTCGAACCGATTATCGACGAGGCCCTCATAACATGCAATTCCCGCAATGGCTCTACGCCCTCCGAAATCAGGACATACAGAGCGCGGCTGGTTCCGCACGCAGCCGCCGCGGACATGGAGGCCTACGATGGACTCTACTGCCTGTGCACGGACGTTCCCGAAGCCAAACTCTCAGCGGAACAGGCCATACAAGCTTACCGGAAGAAGAACGTAGTGGAAGAAGCGTTCAGGGTAATCAAATCGGAGGTGAAACTCAGGCCGGTGCGGGTTCGCACTCAGACCAGAGTCGAGGGCCACGTCACCGTGTGCGTGCTTGCGTATTTCCTCCTAAACGCCCTGGAGGAAGCCTTGAAGACTAGCGGCTCAATCTACAAGCAACCCGTTTCGGCTCTGCGAAAACTAGCTGAATGCACCATCGACGAGTACAAGTTCTCCGGCATGGCACAGCCCGTCCGGACACTCACCAAACCTACCGTCGAGCAGATGACCATTCTCAGGGATCTGGGGCTTGAAGGAATCGTGAGCCCGAGGCACATGAGCCCAATACTCAAAAGCCAAGCCTACATCAACCCAGATCCGCCCGCAGACGAGGCCAAGCCAACCGTGTAGTCCAGAGATTTCACGTCTCCGTTCACCCCGCCCCCTGCTGAGGGGGCATTTGCCTTCTCTGACACGTCAAACTTGGGTTTCTTCGGCGACGCGATGACCTCAGTGTGGTACACACCGGTCCCGGGTATTCCCATCGTCCGGCGAACTTTTCCGTCTGCCCCCATGCCGATGCGGAAGCCGGGCACTCCCACTGACGCGCCTATCCCCGACTTGCTTATGTTTATCCTCGCAAGCTTTC
>JAGVTS010000173.1 GCA_019136685.1 Bacillota bacterium
AGATGCAGCATTATGAAGCCGACGAGATCGCTGTCCGCGTAGATCGCTCTCACCCACGCTCCGTCTGAATAAGCGGCTTGAGCAAGCGAGACTGCGTTGTCTGCAACCATCCTACGCTGCTCATCGGAGAGGGTATGACTGAGCTTGCATACGTCCAGCACTGTGGCAGCGGTTATTCGCTTGAAGTGCACATCAGGATCATGCATATGCCTATCTCCTCCTCCGTTAATCACCAGTTCAGACAAGCCTATCTAGATCAACAAGAAGAGCGCCTTCGACACCCAGCGGCAGGGACGCCAGAGCCTCGCCGTCTGCCGAAACGGCGAAGACCCCTCCGAAGCTCGGGCACTCCTCAATGTCGGGATCGCCGATGTAGTTGGTCATGAGAGCGGGCGCGCCCACCGACACAATCTGGCGGGCATACTCCGGCATCTCCTCCGCATCCCAGCGGGCCTGATCTGCCGACCCATCCGGAAAACACCTGGCGAAAGGGAACAAGAGCAGTTCGGGGCGGAGCGCTCTGAAACGAGCAACCAGGGCGTCATCGAACAGGTCGCCGCAAATGAGAAAGCCGACTCGGCCGAAAGGCGTGCTGGCGATTTCGATGGACGTCCCCTGCCTATAGATGGCCGGGTCCGCAGCGGTATCGTGCCATTGGGGTTGGTTGCGTCTATACCTCAAGGCAACGGAGCCGTCCGGCGCGATCAGGACGGCGGAATCATATAGGCAATCGTCGTCTCTCTCAAACAGCCCGAGTCCATGGCCTGTCATATCACCAAACCCCATCCTCTCATTCCAACCCACGCCGTGCCAGTGCCATGAATAGCCTGACCGATTCTTGGCATGAAACACCGGGCCACCAACCTTGCATATCCGCGACGCAGCACCTGGTCGGAAAGCACTAGTTCACAGATAGCTTCCGGCTCAATGATCACCGCGCACACCCCAGCTCAACGCGCGTCGAACATCACGTCCTTGAGCGTGGGGATCGCCTTGACTATTCGCTTCTTCGCAATCAACTCCTCCGCGAGACGAGATCCGAAACAAGGCCGTCAAGAAGACGCCAACAATCCCGCAATGGCTCAGCGAAGAGTCAGAGATGGCGGGAATCAACTTTTCGCAGGTCCTGCAATATGCGCTAAAGGAGAAGCTCGGGCTGGTGGATCATCCGTAGTACGACGGGGGCCCCTTCGTCTCAGCCCGCCGCCGCCCGAGTGGATCCACAGCCGCGCTAGCAGATCAGGACGGCGCGCGATGTATCTCTCCCGTGGTCAGGCACAGAGCCCACGGCATCGCTCGAGACAGTCCTGAGTTGCGAGCTCACATTGAGCGTTCTTGGTTTCCTTGATATACTACTATCTAGGAATTACGCATAGCGAGTGCGACCCAGCATACACTAAGGGGGGGTTCTGATGTCAACGCTACCAGTGGAGCGTGATCATGTGGATAGCAGGGTGATACGGGTCTCCCGCAAGCGTCAAATAACGATCCCGCTGCGGTTCTATGAGGCCCTAAGTCTATCAGACGAGGTCGAGTGTTCTCTAGAGGACGGAGCAATCGTCATTCGTCCGTTCCACCGCACCGGAGACGAGTTCTCCGTGGAAATACTTAAGGATCTGGTATCAAAGGGGTTCTCCGGCGACCAGCTAGTCAAGGAATTCGAAGCTCAGCGGTACAGAGTGAAGAAAGCAGTGCACCAGTTGCTCGAGGAGGCGGACAGAATCGCCGATGGAGCGCAGCCGGCCTCTCGCTTTGATGATGTCTTCGGCCCGGAGGATTGACAATGTATGACCTCCTCTTCAGTCCGGCGGCTGAGAGATACCTCAAGAAGCTCAGGGAGACGTCACTCAAAGATGCCTATAGAGCTGCATTTCTTGCGATCATGGAGAATCCCTACATTGGAACCCAGAAGCGAGGCGACCTATCAGGAGTCTATGGATTCGACTTCCGCCATCTAGGCGTCAACTATGAAATCGCCTACGTTATCCGAGAGCCGAATGAGCCGAAGGTGGTTGTTCTCTTGGTGGGCACACGAGAGAATTTCTACGAGCAACTGAAACGCTACATGAGATAGTGATCAGGCTTCATCGACGTTGCCTTGTCGCCTTCGAAGCTCACTCTTCCAACCTTAGAACGTATTCGGGCTGGTACCCGTAGCAATCTCCAGTGGACTCGAATCCAAGTCGCCGGTAGAACCCCTCCGGGCCTGCCGGGCCGGTCTCGCAGCACGTGTAGAGTTCGCGCACACCCATCGGCCGCAAATGAGCGAGCAGCCGATGTATGGCGCGGGCGCCGTATCCTTTCCCCTGAAAAGGCCCTGCAATCATCAGTCTCCAGAGAAACACGCCAGGGCAGTCAATCCCATCGTCGTAGTCCGACCCGAGATGCAGCATTATGAAGCCGACGAGATCGCTGTCCGCGTAGAT
>JAGVTS010000029.1 GCA_019136685.1 Bacillota bacterium
GACCGAGAGTCCCGGAGGGCGAATTGGGCTAGAAAACGGAGTCCTCGGGGTCATACACCGCCGGGTTATTGGCAAATGTTCGGCACAGTCCGCCATTCCGTCCGCGTTGTTGTCACATAACGCCATAATGCGGAAGATCATGCCAGTCTGCGCCCTGCTGCAATGGCTAGATCCACCAATGGCCCCCAAGTTCTCGTGATCTGGAGGCGGTCAGGCGGCCCCTCGAAATCGATGTACGCAAAAATTGCCGGTATCTCCAAAACTAATGATGATTTTTGACAATATCCCAGCTCCAGCCGTCTTCCCCGACGGCCATGACGCCAAGGCCAGCTAAAACTACACGTTACCCATATCCATGGACATGCCTGGGCCCTAAGACTTGACCATACTGGACCGCTATCTACTTCTGGCGGGCCCGAGTGGGGTTCTGAGGCAACCTGTCCATTTCTGGACCGGTTTTCCGGGCGACCGGTTCAGATCCTGGCTGGTTTGGCAGGCGTCAATTGTCTGAATTCGCGCCGGAAACCGCGCCTCCTTTTTCTGGCGTCGGGCTTTCGGCAGACCCGCAGGCACAGGCGCTTTTCATAATGTGGTCGCACGTGCGCGCCTCTCAAGCCTACCCGATAATGCCCCAGTAATGCCCATATCCTCTGGGCTTCATCCCCGGCCCGTCAAAACCGGGCGGATTCTGAGCAACCTCTGCGGAAAACCGGGCACATTCCTTACAGGTCACGGATTACCTGCTAAACGCGGGTTTGCTGAAGGCCCTGCACACAACACGGTCACCAGCAACCCGAGTCCCCGAGCGCAGGCAGGCGCGAGCCGAAAACACTGCACAGGTACCCTGGTATCCGCCAAGGTGCCTCTCGCCAATCGGTGCTTCTCCCAAATCGATTCGAACTACCGGCACACGCTACCTGGCGCCGGGCGAGTCCCCATGGCAGGGTATCTACTCCATAAGCAAGATGTTCATTCCTTCCATCGATGTGGGTAACGTGTAGAGCTAGACGGCTCTTTCCGCGAGGATGGCCGTTCTGCCATCATGCAGTCCGACAATGCCTGCCCGCCCTTCGGGCGAAGTCGATCCACTGACGTGGCAGACGGGGACCGGGGCTAGGCCTAGGACGGGGCGTGGCAGGGTCAGGCGCCGAGACCGGGGCTAGGCCTAGGACGGGGCGTGGCAGGGTCAGGCGCCGAGACCGGGGTGGGTAGTCGGGCGGCCCAAGCAAGCTGAGTGAGCGGAAGGATAGGGGGCGCTTTGAGTTGAAACATGATACAGTGTCAGTGCTGTGCGGACTGCCCAGAAAATAGAAATCAGCCGTAAGCGGGTCATCAAAGGATCTTGATGGAGGTGGTTGGTCGTGGAGGAACTGGCCGAGCCAAAAAGGGTCGATCAGGATGAGGCTGAGGCGCCTGAGGCGAACGGCCCTAAAGCGATGGAATACGTTGAGATGTCCCTTCCTGAACTGCGCGCATTGGATCCGGGGAAGACTGTCTTCATGATGAGTGTTAGTCCCATTGAGGTACACGGCCCGCATCTGCCGGTCGGGACGGATGTGTTCATCTCGGACAACCTGGCGGAGCGCTACATGGCCGAGCTACACAAGAGGCAACCGCATCTTCAGTTTGTGCGACTCCCTTCGTTGTACATCGGCTCCGACGCGCTTCCGGTGGCGGGGTCCCTATCAGTGCCTGCGGTTCATCTGGAGGGGGTGCTTAGGGCCTACGGAAAGGGCTTGGCCGAACAGGGTTTTCGCTACCTGTTTGTCGCCGATAACCACGGCGGCCCACGCCATCAGATGGCTGTGGAGGCCGCGGCCAGAGCGCTCTGGAGGAAATACCGGTTCTATTTGATAGACCCATTCGGCACCGACTTCCGCTACATGGTGCAGCATAACGCGAAGTTCATGAGCACGACCGGGCTGGGGCCAGGTGCCTGTGGCGATGACCCCGACAGCCACGCCGGCACGAACGAGACCTCTCTGATGCTAGCGTGTTCACCGCGGCATGTTAGTGAGGATTACCGCAGTGTCAGAGCATCTCTTCCTCCTGCCAGGCGGGGCGCTGCGAAGTCAGTGGGTGGGTTGGCGAGGATGCTTCGGCTGCTCGGCGGGCGAACGCTCGGGCGGGACCTTGACCATCTCGCCAATACGCTGGCATGGGTGAGCGATCCGCATATGATCCCGTACATGGGTGACCCGAGCAAGGCGACGCGCGAGGCGGGCGAGGCCATGCTCGCTGCACGCGTGGAGGTGGCCATGGACCTGTTCGAGCGGGCGCTGGCGGGCGGGACTGAGTCAGAGTCGACGCGGGAGCCTGTCCACATCACGCCCATGCTGTGGGGGCTGCGGATCATGCGGAAGCTACCGGAGTAGGGCCAGGTCAAGCGATCGCGGGGTTCTCGAGCTC
>JAGVTS010000113.1 GCA_019136685.1 Bacillota bacterium
ACAGAAGTGCAGATGTAGAAAGGCAGTTCCGATACGCAGAACCGCTGGGCTTCCTTGGCGTGAGGATGGTGAAGGGAAATGGCCAGTAACCGTTTCAGAACCGAGTCTCTGCCTGCGATAATGACAGCTCTCGCGGGTGTGGCGACCTTGGCCGCGAGCATTCTCTTTGCGGACTCTATACCGGTATCGAAGCACGCAGCTCGCCTCGTTGGACTGCTTGTGCTATATCTTGGAATGGCTCTGTTCGCCTGGGCAGCGTTCCACCTCAAGGACGGCATTCATGGTCTGGTTGAGCCCCGTTCGGACCGAGGAGTTGTGAACACAGGCCCCTATTCTGTCATTAGGCATCCGATCTATGTGGGGATGTTCATTGCATTGATCGGCGCCGCTATCGTTTCGAGGAGTATCATCGGGCTAGCATCCACCTCATTGGTGTTCCTGCCTGTCGAGATCCACCGCGCCCGTCTTGAGGAACAGGCGTTGGCAGACGCTTTTCCCGAGCTTTGGAGAGAGTATGCTTCGCGTACAGGCTTCTTCCTCCCAAGGCTGCGACGACACGCTGGGCTGCCGCCGAAGTAGCCGTGAGCCTAGCTTGACCCGGTCCCGATTTCAACCGGCGATGGAATAATCGTCTCCAAAGTTGTATGATGATCCCAGAGCGCTGAGTTCAACTTGAGGAGGCGATTATGATGCCCCGTGGTCTGACCTGGCTTGCCCTGGCGATCTGTCTGGTGCTTCATGTGACTCCCTGCGCCGCATCCACAGAGAACGTCAGCGAGTTCATCTCAATTCTGGAGGACAAGGGTTTCACAGTCCAGGAAGGCAGAATGGGCAAGCTCAATGTGCTGGAGCTGTGCAGTGCAGGCTACGTCAACTACTGCTTCGGCAACAACGCAGGATTCCCGTACGCCATATACATACTCCCCCCGTCGCCCGGGCAAGACCCATCACCGCGTCAGGCCCCTGCCGTAGGATACGACCCTGACGCGGCCGACAACTATCCGGCCAACCTCGACACCGTGCCGGCAGGAATGATCTACAAGCTCCGGCCGGATGAGGCCATCGTTTTGATCGGCAGCACGCCCCCGCCGGCCCGCTACTTCAGCTTCCGCAGCTACCTTGGGTTCGTCGAGAACAGACCGGGGAAAGACTACACCGACACGCCCACGTTCGGCGATGACGAAATCGGATGGTATCACAGGATATACTGCAGCTTGGGCGACCCGCTGAATCACCTCAACATGTGGACCAGCAACACGCCCGGAGGCGCCGCAGGAAATGCCTTCGGCAGCGCCACAGTCCTCATCACCACTGCTGACAAGGGCATAAACCGTATGATGCGAGACGCGCTGACCGCAGCCGGGTACAGTCCCGACATCATCAACGATGACAACATCCCCCCATCTCTCGTCCACATGGGGCTCGAGAAAGGGAAGGACACGTTTCTGACAATCATGAGAGCTGCGCTATGGGATCAACCCGACGTAGGCAGCAATTACCTCGACAATATCGGAGACCATATACGGGTCTTCCGCATAACGCCCAACACGCCCATTGCCGCCGGCGAACCATGGCCCGTACCGGCCCTTAGGGTCAGGGAAACCGGCGTCTCCGAGTATCAGACTATCCCGAACGCCGCCGCGGACCTAGAACACCTGAGGCAGGAGATAATCCGGCGGCACGGCGGCGCCCAGCTGCGACCCGTGCACCTCGACACGGACATATGGCTTCCTGAGGGCTACACTGGCATATTCCGCGACGTAGACCTTCTGGCTGAAGACAGAGACACCACCTATCTGCGAACAAACTTCTTTCAGCTGGCTACCGACGATGACTTCGTGATCGTATACGGCGTCAATCATGAGCAGACCGGGAAGGCGATATACAGCAACTTCAGCTTCTACGGTGTGGAGCTGCTCAACGGCGTAGCCGGGACCAGCAGCGCCGAATATGCCAACTCTGCCGCCGACTATTTCCCTCCGGGCTATGAGAACTCCAAGTACTACTACGTGTACAAGATCGCGCGTCGCGCCACAGCCGGAGAACCGTGCGTTCTCGTGCCGTATAGTACAGGAAACCACTCCGGGAAGGCCTTCGGAGTCGACAACAGCAAAGACGCCTACATCGCGTTCAGAGCCTACATCGACGTGAACACCCAAGTCGGGCCGTCGCTATTCGAGATCATATGGGATCGCGCTATCTTGTTCACCAAGACCCCCTAGCGCGCCCCGCACAGATCATGATCCTTACCGCGGCATTTGCGTGCCGCGGCTCCACTGGTGTCCAGTACAACGCAAACATGGCTCACACTTGGCGCATTGCCGGTGTGAGCCATCTGTATAATCCCTGTTACAGGGCCTGTTTATGAGCTTCTGGTGCCGAAGGAGGGAATCGA
>JAGVTS010000016.1 GCA_019136685.1 Bacillota bacterium
GGATCCAGCACCATGAATCTGATCGTTGCAGGCGAGCTGCTACAGCATGTGCTGGAATCAAGAGGCGCCCTCACCGCAGCTAGGCCCAAGATGCCAGGCGGCGCGCCCGCAGCCGCGCCTATGCCGCCCACCTTTTTGGGATATTCGGGGCTGTATGGGAACGCATCCTTCCTCAGCTCAGTAGATCTCGCCGCTGATGGATCGCTATCCATCGCTGCGCTCGGCGACGATGCCGGGCCCGCCGAGAAACTGGTATACGTAGGCGGCGGCGTATTCACCTCCGCAGATGGCAACAAACAGATGAGCTTTGTAACAGAATCGAACGGCCATACTTACATAAGGCGGGTGGCGCACCAAGATGTGCCCGGCCTGGGGCTTGCGGCGATAACAGAATACTCCATGCAGAAGCTCGCGCCGGCAGAGATCGACGAGAGCACACGAAAGGCCTGGCGTGAGAGGGACGGAGTGAGCTACTATCCGGTAAACGAGAAGTTTAGCTCGCAGTACTATGCGCAGCCTGGCAACGCGATGACAATCTCGTTATCGAAGGAGCAGCCCGGCTACGTTGGAACGCTGCAGATCATCGACGAGAACAACGCGGTGTCACCCATGCAGATCCCGGGAATGGGCGGGCGCGATCTTGAAGATCTCGCGTTCTACATGCAGGATGGCACCGAATACATGAAGGCCGGCAACGTGGTCTGCATCAGTGAAAAGAACATGGATATCCTCCCCACAGGCCAGAGCGCCACGTACACAATAGGCCCGGATGGCTACGGGATATGGCATCGTATCACCGTCATCGTGAACGTGCCCAGGCAGGGTTCTTTTGCGGTATACGAGAACGGAAAGTGCATTGAGTTCTCATGGATAACAGGCCATTGCGAAGCGAGACTGCCGGCCGAAGGCATGATCGTGTTCGCCGGCGCCCCTGGCGCAGTTTTCGAGGTGAGTTTCGAAACGGCCGAATAGTGTACAACGCGGGCATGCCGTTGTCCGTCCGATGTGAATGCAGAGGCACGCTAGATCATCGGCATTGTGGAGAGACTGGTTGCGTTCGACCTGTTCCGCTGCAAGATGCACGCGTACCACGATGCACTGCGCAAGTGTGAGGGCGCATATGCGGCACCGGCTCCGGGCAGGGTGATTCCGTCAGTACCTCATACATCACCCGGAAATCGACACAGCTACGGCTGCGCGGACTTGCCGGCGGGTAGGGGATTCCCCCGAGGTCGGTATCAGCGGACAACTCAGCCTCGTCATGGCTGACACCCTATGGTGCTCGTCGAGGATGACCATGGAGGCTCGGTCCATGATCACCGGTTGGCGAAGCACGCCGTCGCGCCGAACGGTCTCCAGCAACTCCTGTAGATGATCCTCTATGATCTGCTCGTGCGGAACGAGCGCCATCACGCTTACAACCTGCGACTGCCGGGCCAGGGAGGTCTATGCCGTGGCATACAAGGTTCTCGTGACACCTGCATTCTTTGGCCGCAGGAACTCGGCGCCCATCGATCTGCTGAGCGGGGCCGGGTGCGAGGTGGTGCCAAATCCATACAGACGCACTGCCACAGAGGACGAGATGTGCGCGCTGGTTGCGGATGTGGAGGCTGCCATTGTCAGCCTGGATCCGGTGACTGAGAAGGTGCTTGCCAGCGGCCCAAGGCTGAAGGTGGTGGCGCGGTCAGGGGTCGGATACGACAACATCGACATCGCAGCTGCCACGCGTATGGGGATCTTCGTGACGAATGTGCCCGGGGCAAATAGCCGTGCAGTGGCTGAGATGACTTTCGGCCTCATGTTGGATGTGGCCAGACGTATCTCGATGATGGACCGGAGGATGCGGGCAGGCATATGGAAAGGACATGTAGGGTTCGAGCTTGGAGGAAAGACTCTAGGAGTTGTGGGGACGGGCAGCATCGGTAAGCTTGTGGCAGAGCTCGGTGCGGGGCTCGGAATGAGTGTGCTCTGCTATTCGCGTACACGAGACCATACTTGGGCGTGCGCGGTTGGCGCCGCCTACGTGTCGCTGGACGAACTGCTTCGAGTATCGGATGTCGTCAGCCTGCACATTGCGCTGACGGATAGCACACGGGGTCTCCTTTCCGAGCGGGAGTTCTCGCTCATGAAGCCATCGGCGATTCTGATCAACACATCTCGCGGGGCAATCGTGGACGAGGATGCGCTGTTTGCGGCGCTGAAGGAGGAGCGCTTGTTAGGAGCTGGGCTGGATGTGTTCGCGGAAGAGCCGGTCCGCCAGTCTCGCCTGCTCGAGCTGGAAAACGTGGTGCTTACGCCCCACATCAGTGGCCTGACGGCTGAGTCCGCTCATGCCATGGCGATGGGCGCGGCGACGAATGTTGTTGCGGTTCTGCGTGGCCAGATGCCGGAGAACGCGGTGAATGCACGGCAAATGCATCGGTTTCGGCGTCGCGATAACGGGCCCGACTCGCTGGAGGTGATACCTTGAGCTTTCCCAGAGTCCGCGTGCTGCGGCGATCACTGTGTCGAATCCCCTAAACATGATCCCTTCCCAACTGGGCAGAATGAGACTGACCCAGAAGTCGGGAGGGGCAATCAGTGCACACACCGCACACTTCGCAAGCATCGCACGCGCTGCCGAACTCGCATACGCCGGCATCGCACGTACCAGAGCCGGACGACTCCATGTCCTTTGAATGCGGAGCCTGTCCTCCAGTGCGCCGGTTCGACGTGTCAATGTCCATCGGGGGCGATGCCGGCCAGGGTGTTGAGTCCGCCGGCTCCATAGCCTGCCGGGCCCTGGTGCGGGCGGGCCATTTTGCTTTCGGGATGGCCGATTACCGATCCAGGATCCGCGGCGGTACCAACTTCTATCAGGTCCGAGCGAGCGACGCGCCTGTCCTCTGCCACGGCGATCCCGTCCACGTCATTGCCACACTCACGCGCGACGCCGCCCTCACCCAGCTGGGCAACTTGGCCCGGGGCGGCGCGTTGGTCTGCGACGAATCCATCAGCCCCGAGGACAATCTCAGGCCCGACATTCGCGTCCTTACTGTTCCAATCATCAAGATCGCTGAGAACGCCGGCGGCAAAGCATCGATGAACATGGCCGCGCTGGGGGCGGCTATGGGGCTTATCGGGTTCAGTATAGACACTCTGTGCTCTGCGATAGAGCAGCGGTTTGCCCGCAAGGCCGAATCGGTGGTGCACTCGAACGTCCAGGCTGCGCGGGAGGCGCACGAGTACGTATCGGGCAGACTCGCCGCAGGCTTCCCGTTCAGACTGGGTCCGGTAGCGCCTCCGTCTCCGTCCCCGCCGTCATCGCCTTCGCCCGGGCGCATACTGCTGTCAGGCAACGAGGCATTCTGCCTGGGAGCAGCTGCGGGAGGCTGTCGGTTCATCGCTGCCTACCCGATGACTCCGGCGACTACGATACTGGAGTGGATGGCGGCGCATGCGGGCGACCTTGGAATCGTCGCAGTGCACGCCGAGGATGAGATCGCCGCGGCGTGCATGGCCGTGGGGGCCAGCCTCACTGGCGCGCGGGCGATGACCTCCACGTCGGGAGGCGGCCTTTGCCTGATGACAGAGGTGTGCGGCATGGCGGGGATGACCGAGGTCCCGCTGGTTGTCGTGGACGTCCAGCGCGGAGGACCGTCTACTGGCCTGCCGACTCGAACAGAGCAGTCTGACCTGCTGCTCGCGTTCCATCCGTCTCACGGCGACTTCCCACACATTGTGATTGCGCCCGGCACTGTGCAGCAATGCTTCGAGGCCGGCTACCGTGCCTTCAACCTCGCGGATCAGTATCAGTGTCCGGTGATCGTCCTGTTGGACTCGCATGTCGGGGGCTCCCTCGTCACCCTGGGTAGGTCATGCCTGAACTGGAACGCGGTCGCACGCGACCGCGGGGAGTACTTGGGTGGGCACATCACGGAGGCGGACGCGGACGCGGAGACGGCCGATGGGGCATACTTGAGATACGCTATCACCGAGTCGGGGATCTCGCCCCGCGCGGGGTTTGGGCATCCTGGAGGTGTACATGCGCCGTCTACAGATGAGCACGAGGAAGACGCGCATATCACCGAGGAGAGCGGTGTAAGGGTGGAGATGATGCGCAAGAGGATGCGCAAGATGGAAACGGCGCTGGCCAACGACTTGCGCGGGCCTACTACCTACGGTGATGCGAGCGCGAACGTAACCCTCCTCGTCTGGGGTTCAACACTACCGGCAGCGTGCGAAGCAGCGGCGATTCTGTCGGCGGACGGGATCCGTGCTAAGGTGCTGCACTACACGGATCTGTGGCCCATATCGGACAAGGGAGCGCCCTTGACACTGCGCGCGATGCCGAAACCGCAGGCGCTGATGGACGATTCAACCGGGCCGGACGGATCCGGCGTGCTCGTGGCTGTGGAGCAAAACTACAGTGGGCAGATGTCTTTGATCCACAGGATGGTCACGGGACGTGCTCCGGACTTCGCGGTACTTAAGTACGACGGTCGCCAGATTTCGCCCCGCGAGATCGCAGACGGGGTGCGGGAGGGTTTGCATAGAAGCCGAAAGGAGGGCGTGCCTGATGCCTGACACCCCGTTCGATTCCAAGCAGCGACCTGTATGGTGCCCGGGCTGCGGGGACTATGGGATTATGGCCGCCTTGAAGCAGGCCTTTATGTCGCTGGACCTCAAGCCTCACCAGGTTGTGATCGTGTCCGGAATCGGGTGCGGCAGCAAGCTGCCGGACTATGTCCATGCCTATGGCTACATGAGTATCCATGGCCGTCCCCTTGCGGTAGCTACCGGCGTGAAATTGGCCAATCCCGAGCTGACGGTGGTTGCAGTCGACGGCGACGGAGACGCTTACGGAATCGGCGGCAACCATCTGATTCATACGGCCAGGCGGAACATGGACATCACGCATATCGTGCAGAACAATCAGGTGTACGCGCTCACGAAAGGCCAGTTCTCTCCGACGACCGATACGGGCGCCCGGACCTCGACATCACCATTCGGGGTGATCGAAGCACCCATAATGCCCCTCGCGCTGGCGCTGGCTGCCGGCGCCGCTTTTGTGGCGAGAGGCGTGGCGTTCGATCCTAAGGGCACGGCAGGGCTTATGACTGAGGCCATCCGCCATCCGGGCTATGCCCTGCTCGACGTGTTACAACCCTGCGTCAGTTTCAACAAGATCAACACATACGAGTGGTACAGGCAGAGGGTATATAAGGTATCGGACGATCAGCGCGCGAACAGCCACGATTCCGGCGACTTCTACGCCGCGATGAAGCTTGCGCGCGAATGGGGAGACAGGATTCCGCTGGGCGTGATCTACCGTCGCACCAGGGAGCCGTATCATTCGGCACTTCCAGGACTGGCCCGCGGTCCTCTCCCAGCGAGACCTCTTGATGACATCGGCGCCGACGGGTTCGAACGCCTGCTGGACGAGTATGTCTGAGCGTACCGGTTGAGAGCAAGAAAACCCAAGAGCGAAAGAGCGGAGGGACGTACCAGCGTGGACATGAAATCGTTCTGCACACAGGTCATGGCCAGAGCGAGATTCGGAAATGAGGAGGAGGCCCGGAGAACCGCCATCGAGAGTGTCGCGGTGCTCGCGAGGTCCTTGCCTCGCGCGCTGGCCATGGAAGTGGCTGCAAGGCTTCCGGCTCAGCTGGGGGAGGCAATGAGGATTGCTGCAGGCGGCGGCAGTGATCCGGCCGTCGGCCACATTGGCCCCGATGCGGACATGCCCGAAGACCAGCCTGCGATCGCTCCGGACGAGCCGTTCGATTGGGGGGTATGGGGTGGGCTACCCGAAGGAGAAGGCACACACCATGCCGATCCGACACAAGAGCCGGCTGAAGAGGCGGCTGGAGATTCAATGGTGAACGCACAAGACTTCATCGGGCCGGCTATCAACATGATGGATACCGAGTCCGGCTACGATTCGACCCTTGGCGGGCGGGACCTGGTCTCGGTGCCGATGGGAGACGACGCCATCACGCGAGTGGCTGCAACGCTCAGCACAGTCTGCCAATACGTCGGCCCCGAGATAGCGACCCAGATCCGTGAAGCCCTTCCCGAGGAAGTGGCCGAGTGGCTGGAGTGAACAGGGGTTGACACCGTTGCGCCAATATCCTACTATGGAATTGCCGACTATATCGTTATAGAAACTCCAGTATTTCCACCAGTATCCGCAATCAACAATCCAGTATTCGTAACAGTACCCAATCGCCGCAGGGCTTCTGCAATCATCGGCATTGGCACTTGCATCGGCGCTGGCCTCTACTCTGAGGTTCATCGCCCAGACGCTCCTATACGACAGCACTGACTCCATGATGCAAAAGTGCCATGAGCAAACGGTGAGGGTGGGCGTGTTAGGTTGAGCGATGATGTGCACGATCGCTGGAGACGGCCGGAGCCTGGTGCTGACGGTGAGTCGGGCGACGGCGTGCCGGCCGGCTCGATTCAGAGGCCGACAATAAGGGACATTGCCAGAGCGGCAGGTGTGTCGGTCAGCACGGTTTCGCACGTGCTGAACGAATACGGCGACATCAGTGAGGAGACCGAGCACCGCGTCCGTCAGGTAATGGAGGAACTCAACTACTACCCAAGCGCGCTTGCCAGGCGGCTTGTCATGAAGCGCAGCTACGTGCTGCAACTGCTGCTCTTTGCAGTCGAAGGACTGCACCACCCCTTCTTCTACGAAGTCACGTGTGGCATAACCTCTGAGGTCGAGAAGGCCGGGTATGAGCTGGTTCTGGGTGTAAAGGATACTCGGGATCGGCGGTGGCGCGAGACTCTCAGGCGGTGCTATGAGGCGAAGGTAGAGGGGATCATGCTCATGGGAACGCTACCCTCCGCCAAGGTTCTTGCTGAGGTTCGAGCGAGCGGCATTCCGGCTGTGATGATAGACATCCCCTTCGAAGGACCCAGGGTGACGTACGTGACCTCCGACAACATCGCCGGCGCCCGTCGGGCTGCTGAGCATCTCATCTCTCTGGGGCATCGCAACATCATCTATGTGGACGGGTACGACCTGCCGGACGAGTACACCCCTCTGCCCACCATATCAGTAGCCAGGCGTATCGGATACGAGGAAGCGCTGCGCGCGCATGGTATAGAGTTCGATCCGCGCCTGGTGTGCATCGGCAACTACACTCAGGAAGGAGCAAGATCCGCCGTCCGGGCGAAGTTGGAATCGCGCTCGGATGTCACTGCTGTATTCGCGATCAGCGACGTCATGGCGTTTGGCGCGATGAAAGCCGTCCGCGACTTGGAGCGCAGGGTTCCAGGCGATGTTGCCGTCGTAGGTTTCGACGACATCGAAGCTGCGTCTTACGTGCGCCCGGCATTAACTACCATCAAGCAGCAGGGCGAGCTGATGGGCAGAAGCGCCGTGTGTGAGCTGTTGCGCATAATAACGAATCCCAAGAGATCTCCGAAGGCAACCGTCCTTCCTGCGGAACTCGTTGTTCGCGAGTCATGCGGTGCTAGCCGGCTGTCGCCGCAGTTCGCGTGAGTCTCCGCTAGTTGGTATGAAACCGCGTGGGATTGCACGAAACCGAATGACTCCGTTCGGAGGTGATGCGCTGGCACACGAAGTGCTTGGGATGTCCCGGAGTGCTCGAGTATGCGGATTTCAGTCCAATGCAGTCTAGTTCGGCCGCATGGGCGGCTGATCATCGGTCGATTATGAAAGGAGGCTACTCTAGTGAAGAGGGCGATTGTTTCATCATTAGTGGCTCTCCTGATGCTTGCGCTGATCGTACCTACAGGTTTTGCTGCAGCGAAGAAGATTGACTTCACGATCTGGACCAAGGAGAGCGAGGCCGAAGGGGTTTTGCAGGATATTGTGAAACTCACGGAGGAATTCGCGAAATCCCGCCCCGGGCTGTCTTTCGAGATAGTCAACTACGGCGTCGAAGACCTAAGGCAGAACTACCAGTCGGCGGCATTCGCCGGCGCAGGCCCGGATCTTCTGTGGACTGTGTCTGACCACGCAGGCCCGTTCGTTGCGATGAAGATCATTAGGCCGGCAGACGAGGTCTTTGGGAAGGACTTCCTCGCTGGTTTTGCCAAGCCTGGCCTGGAGGCTGTGGAACTCGACGGTAAGACCTGGGGCGTGCCCATCAGTGTTGGCAACCACCTGATGTTGCTCTATAACAAGAAACTCATTGCCGCTCCGCCGAAGAACACTGATGAGATGATCAAGGTGGCAAAGGAGCTCACCCGCGATCTCAACAAGGATGGCATGCCTGATCAGTATGGGCTTGTCTACAACCTGAATGAGCCGTTCTGGCTCGCGCCCTGGCTGGGCGGGTTCGGTGGCTGGCCGCTCGACGGCACGAAGCCTACGCTGAACAATCAGGCGATGGTAGATACCCTGCAGTTCATGTACGATCTCAAGTTCGTCCACAAGATTGTGCCAATGGAATGTGACTACGACGCAGCCGACTCGCTCTTCAAGGAAGGTAAGGCTGCCATGCTGATCAACGGTGACTGGTCGCTCGCAGGATACCAGGCTGATGAGGTTAAGAGCAAGGTGGATCTGGGTGTGGCACGCATCCCGATGGTGAGCAAGACCGGGCGCTGGCCGTCCCCGATGACCTCCGGCATATACTTCATGCTCCCTGAATACCTGGAAGGCGACAAACTGCAGATTGCGAAGGAGTTCGTCCAGTACATCACGTCTTCCGAGGTACAGCTGATGTTCCTCGAGAAGCACAAGCGCCTGCCCGCGCTGGCCACGGCGCTGAGCAGCCCGCTGGTGACGTCTGATCCGATCCTCAAGGGATCCGCCGACCAAATGGTAGTGGGCAAGCCGATGCCTACAGTGCCTGAGATGAGGGCTGCATGGGACGCCATTCGACCGAACCAGGAGGCCGTGATGGCCGGTAAGATGGCCCCCAAGGATGCCGCCAAGGCAATGCAGGATGCCTGCGAGAAGCTGATTCGCGAGATGACGAAGTAGCGACCTGACAGTACGGTAGTTCATTAGTCTAGTGGCGCACTGGCGTTGTGACGGTCCGGGTAAGGGTACTGGCATTCATGGCCCGGGCCGTCCAACTCCATCTATCATCGTCTAGACGAAGGCCGGTTCAGGGCGTTTTGGCCGAGGCGCCGCGATGAGTGAGGAATGGTCGTAATGTCGGGGTGGGGGTGGTGATTGATTTGATCCCACTGACCTGGGGCATCATGTCGAGCGGGCTTCAAGAGACTGTGCGGTTTCTTGTGATTGTGGCGGCATCGACGGCAGCTCTGGAAGGGCTGGCGTATGTGGTCTTGCATCGGATGCTCAAGCACAAGTACGCATTGCCGATAATGCTGATCCTTCCCGCGTTAGTGGCTGTCATGGCGCTCGTCATATACCCGTTCGGGTTCAACATCTACCTTGCGTTCAGCAACATGAGCATGTACAGGTTCAAGCAGTTCTCAGTGGGCCTTTCGTACGGGATACAGAACCTTCTGGACGTGTTCAGGCATCCGGTTCTCCAAAACGTCACCTTCATGAGACTCCTTGGGAGGACCGTGGTGTGGACGGTGGTGAACGTCTTCTTTCACGTGTTGGGCGGGCTTTTCCTGGCTATCTTGCTGAACCGCCCGATGCGGGGCAAGGCTATATACCGGACCCTGCTTGTGATCCCGTGGGCTATCCCGCAGGTTATCGCCGCCCTCGCCTGGAAGGGCGAGTTCCACTATCAGTACGGGTTTGTCAACCTAGTGCTGCAGCGGTTCGGTTTTCAGCCCATACAATGGCTTTCCGATCCCAAGTGGGCATTTGTCGCGGTCATACTGGTCAACATATGGCTGGGGATCCCGTTCATGATGGTTACGATACTTGGCGGGCTCCAGAGCATTTCGCCGGAGTACTATGATGCTGCTCAAATAGACGGCGCTTCCGGATGGCACCAGTTCAGATCTATTACGATGCCGCTTCTCCAGCCGGTACTGACGCCTGCGGTGATACTGGGCATAGTATGGACGTTCAACAACTTCAACGTGATATATCTGATAACCAGGGGCGGCCCGATGGAAGGGACCGACATCCTGGTCACCTCGCTGTACAAGGCGGTCTTCGAGTTCTACCGCTATGGTTTCGGGGCCGCGTACTCGCTGGTCATCTTCGTCTTCCTCCTGATATTCGCCGGCATCTACTTGCGAGTATCCGGGGGATTCAAGGGGGTGGAGGAGCGATGAAGCGGTTCTTCCATAACTCGCGCGGCGATAGCCCGGCGAAACGGCTGTTGATCCACATCGTCCTGATATGCGCCTGCGCCGTAGCCATATACCCATTCCTACGTGTGGTCAGCATATCCCTCCGACCAGGTTCAGCCCTGCTCTCTACGGATCTGTCGCTGATACCTGAGGGCGCCAGTCTTGGCAACTACAGAGCCTTGATCATGGAAAAGGACTTCACCATCTGGCTGTGGAACAGTGTAATGGTGTCGGTAGCGACGGTGATCGTGGGAGTGCTGCTTGCCGCAGCCGCAGCCTACGCCTTTTCGAGGTGGTCATTCCCTGGCCGGCGACAGGGCCTGGTGTTCCTGCTTACGACACAGATGTTGCCGCCTGGGATGCTTCTCCTACCGATATACGTGATGGTCGTGAGGTTGCGCCTGTTCAACACGTATACGGGCATGATCCTGAGCTACTCAGCCGGTTCCGTGCCCTTCTCGATCTGGCTTCTGAAGGGCTACTACGATACCATACCTCGGGAACTCGAGGAGGCGGCGATGGTGGACGGCGCCGGCCCGATCATGGCTTTCTACCGGGTCATCGTGCCGCTGTCAACCCCTGCGCTGGCGATCGCAGGCTTGTTCAGTTTCATGACTGCCTGGAGCGAGTTCATGATGGCCAGGGTGATGCTGCAGAAGGCTACGATGTTTACGTGGCCGCTCGGCTTCCAGAAGCTCATGGACCAGTTCTCTACGCAGTGGAACATGTTCGCTGCCGCGTCGGTGCTTGTCGCCATTCCGGCTATGCTGCTGTTCCTGTATTCGTCCAAGTGGCTGATATCCGGGCTTACACTGGGAGGGCTCAAGGAGTAGCAGCGATGACGATGTGTCCTGCGGATATTGCCGACCGGGTGGACCCTGCTTGTCCTGTCGATGCACGATTGCGCTTGATGTC
>JAGVTS010000214.1 GCA_019136685.1 Bacillota bacterium
GCATAACTGAATAGATAGACAATGTGTGCGCCACTAGCTCAGATGGTAGAGCAGCTGACTCTTAATCAGCGGGTCCGGGGTTCGAGTCCCCGGTGGCGTACCACTTTTTTGCCCTTTTAGCTGGGGCGATGATAAATGCCGCTGGGTATGGTTCCCGGCGACATTCGAATTTGTGTGTGAAATGTGTGCGAAACTCTTCTGAGTGTGCACGCCTCATTTTCGGTCCCGGCTGAAGAGCATGTCTTCCATCTTGTCCACCGCACCCTGCTGTATGTCGGGCAGAACATGCGAGTGCGTGTCCAGCGTGAGCTGGATGCTGGTATGCCCGAGCATCTCGGACACTATCTTCGGGTGCTCCCCCGTCGAAAGAAGAAGCGTCTCGCACGTATGGCGCAGGTCATACAGGCGTATGCCCTTCGGCAGCCCCGCCGCCTCAAGGGCGGGCTTGAAGTGGCGGTTGATCAGGTTGTGAAGGTCCAAGGGCTGGCCATTCTCCGCAGTGAACACTAGGTCCAAGTTCTGATACCTGATACCAGCTTTGAGCCGGTCCGCCGCCTGCCTGCTCTTGTGCACCCTGAGGGCTTGCGCCACAGAAGGGGCGAGCTTTATCTTCCGCCGGCTCTTTGGAGTCTTTGGCTCGTC
The DNA here is from genome assembly GCA_019136685.1 of Bacillota bacterium. GTDB lineage: Bacteria > Bacillota > DTU025 > DTU025 > DTU025 > UBA5389. The sequence goes on from JAGVTS010000214.1 coordinate 643, forward strand.
GAAACTCCACTTGTCTTTGTGCCTTGTCAAGCTCCTGGCGACGCGCAGAGAGCCATCGGCCAGGTCTACATCCCTTCCACTGCAGCGCGAGGCACTCGCCGGGCCTCATGCCTGTGGTCACCGCGAGCAGGAAGAGCGTGTACCACTGATCATCCTTTGCGGCTTTGAGGAATTGCGCCGCTTCATCCCTCGACATGGCGTGCATCTCGGTGCGCTTCTGCCGGGGAAGGTCCACGTATTCAGCTACGTTCTTCGGGAGCAGTTGCCACCTCACAGCCTGCTTGAGCGCGCTGGAGAGAATAGCGTGAGTGTACCTTATGGTGCGTGGCGAAAGGCCGGATTCCAGCATCCCGGTGTAGACGCTCTGCACATCGAGCGGGGTAATGGAAGCCAGTATCCTCTGGCCCATCACGGGCCGTACATATCGCTCCAGCAGACTTCGGTAGTCTCTGAGCGTTCGCGCTCTCACGCGAGGCGCGGCGGAGTTTTCGAGCCAGCGATCCAGATATGAGTTCAATGTCTCCGTTGAAGGCTCGACGAAGGTGCCGCGATCCAGGTCGCCAAGAACCGACGTCAGATGCTTCTGGGCATCCCTCTTCGTGCCTGTGATCGTCTTGTTATAGTAGCGGCTCCTTCCCGTCTCGTCCTCTCCGAGGTATATCCTGACCAGGAATGCATCCTTGCTCCTCTCAATCACTTGACCGCGTTTGCGCATCTCTCGGGCCACCTCCTGCTTTCCCCGGCAGGCCCTTGTAGCCCTACCTCACCCAGCCTTCGACGGTGTCTCAATCTGTGCCAAGCTCATCCGCAATGGCCTTAAGGTCCATCCCTTCGGCGAAAAGCTCCTGCGCCCGCGCTTTTCTTTCGCGGTAGTTCCTGCTCTTGCAGGCCGAGCTGCAAAAGAGCCGGTTCGCCCGCGCCTTGTCGGGCGCAATCTCAAACCACGTGCCGCACTGCGGGCATTTGCGGTATTCCTTGCTCTCGTCGACCGCGAAGGCGAATTCGAGCCACATCGCTTCGATCAGGCTGCCGGGTATGTAAACGAGATGCAGCTCGCCTGGCCGCTCGGGCGACCACTGAAAGAGGGCGGGCGTCCGCCTCTCAAGGCGCGCGTTAAGCCGGCTATCCTTCGGGAAGGACAAATCGCCCCTGAGACGAAAGATGTGGCAAACACGGGAATACGAGAGTATCCGATTGGGTCTTTCCGCAGAAGCCACCCCCAAGGCTTTCAGCCGTCCCCATTCGGGTAGGGAATGCAGACTTCTGCCATCATGGCGCGCACATGCGTAGATCGGACTTGTCCACATTTCATTGCGAGTTGCTGGAGGTGAAATGGCATGGCAGGCCGTCCCTGGAGTACAGATACGGCGGGTCGTTGCGTGAAAACAGATGATCCTGAATGCCTCGCCCAGCTCTTTGATCTCGCCGAGCAGACGGTTGCATCGCGAGCAGATTGGATGCCCAATCGAGAAGAAGCGCGCCAATCGTATCGCGGCACTTTGGAGCACTTCTTTGGCGAGACTGACGACGGCTTCTTCCAAACACATGCTTCGGTGATCTTCTTCTTGGGGCTCAAGGTGAGCACTGTCGAGCCCAAACTGCAGGCAATCCGTGATGCATTTCGCGACATATACACAGTGTCAGCTTACTGCGATGAACGGATCGATGCGCTCATGGGCAACCCGGATCTCATCCGAAACAAAGCGAAGATCACCGCCGT
>JAGVTS010000149.1 GCA_019136685.1 Bacillota bacterium
GAGGCGCCTTCGGTCGATACGATGCGGGTCGTGCTTTCGCTCAACAACTGACATTCGATATGCGGAAGGTGTGGTAGTCTTGATTGGCAAGCATGTTAGGATGAAATCGCTCATTAGCCCGGCGACCGGGCGCACGGTAATTGTGGCAATGGACCATGGGCAGATAATCGGGCCTGCTCAGGGCCTGGACCGCCCGCTTGATGCATTCCGGCGCGTTGTTCGCGGCAGGCCGGACGCGATTCTGACCACCCGCGGCATGGTGGAGCACGGTTTCGAGGCGCTAGATTCGGGCGTGGGACTGATCATCCGGATTACCGGAGGCTTCACCGTGCTAGGAGGCAGGTTCGAGGAGGCTATGATCAGCTCGGTGACGCACGCGCTCAAGCTTGGCGCCACAGGGGTGGCCGTGACTGTCAAGTTCGGCCATGATCGTGAAGACGAGTTCACGCGCCAGGCCTCGCTGGTCGCTGACGACTGCTACAGCTGGGGCATGCCGCTCATGACCGAGGTGTGGCCGGCCGGCAAGAATGTAAGTAAACCTTCCGATCTTTCCGCTGTCAAGCTGGGCTCCCGTGCGGCAGCTGAGTACGGAACCGACATAGTCAAGACCTACTACCCCGGCACTGAGGAAGGCTGTGCTGAGGTGGTAGCGGGTTGCCCGGTGCCGGTGGTGGTATTGGGCGGCGAAAAGGCCGATGCGCCCATCGATACGTTCCGTATGGTTGAGTCGGCGATCAGAGCGGGCGCGGCTGGCGTCGCCATGGGGCGCAATGTGTGGGGCCAACCAGACCCGACAAGGATGATTGAAGCCTTGCGCGGCATCGTCCATGATGGATGGAGTGCTGACCAGGCCGACGGCTACTTCGGAAGGCAGGGTTGACGTGTGGGCAAGGTTGAAGGGGCTTGTCTCCTGCGAGTGCAGGGAGTTCTGGCTACACTGCCCCCAAGTGAGCAACGGGTGGCGGTGTGCGTGTTGGAACATCCGAGGAAGGTCGTTCAGTCTACCATAACCGACCTGGCGCGCGAATGCGAGGTCTCGGAATCCACCGTTGTGCGGTTCTGCAAGAGCCTTGGCCTGGACGGATACAAGGAGTTTCGCATCGCCATAGCCCAGGAACTGGGAGCCATTGTGCCCGAGCTTGCCTCTGTGGAAATGGGGACCGCTCGAGAGGTCAGAGAGCTGGCCCAAGGTGTGTTCTCCAACAATATCAGGGCCCTTGAGGCTACGTTGAGTTCGTTGGACTACGAAGCCGTAGCTCAGGCCATTGAGGCATTGGCTCGTGCACGAAGGGTGGACTTTTACGGGGCAGGCCCCTCCAATGTTGTCGCGATGGATGCCTACATCAAGTTCATGCGGATAGGCCTATCGGCCGGCTTCAACTCCAACTCGTATCTTCAGGCGATATCAGCCGCAGTGCTTACCAGCGAGGATGTTGCGGTTGGCATATCATACTCAGGTTCCACGCGCGATACTGTGGAAGCCCTCAGCATCGCCAGGAAGGCCGGGGCGACTACTGTGGCCATAACGAACTTTCGCGACATGCCCATTTGCGATGCTGCCGACATCGTCATATGCACCAAGGCGGATGAGTCGCTGTTTCAGGGCGGTGCGATGGCCTCGCGCACGGCGCAGTTGGCAGTGATCGATCTGATTTTCGCGGGCACCGTCAGCAGAAGAAACGATGTATTCTCTCGGCAGTTCGACAAGACCAAGACCGCCCTCCTTGTGAAGCTGAGGGGCGCCGCCAACCCGTCGGGGCAGCAAGGCAGGAACGGCCGGACATCGGCGCCCGAGAGGAGCGAGCGCCGCCCGAAACAGCGAGAGCAGTAGAATGACAGCGGATCATCGTCGCCGAGCTCAGGTTCAGGCTCTCGAGTTCATATCGACAAAGACCGTCTTGGACCTCATATACTTGTAGATCCCAGCAATGCCTAGGCCGCTTTCCTTCCAGCCGGCTCCGGGAGACTCGTTCATTCCTTTGCTGTAGTAGGTGTTGATGTAAATCTGGCCGGCTTTGATCCCTTCCGCTACTCGCAAGGCCCGTCCGCAATCATTGGTGAACACGGCCCCCGCCAAGCCGAAAGGAGTATCGTTGGCCAGATCTATCGCCTGCTGTTCAGTCTCAAAAGGCGTTACCGCGAGAACCGGGCCGAAGATCTCTTCTCGGAAGATGGTCATCTCCGGCGTCACATCGGCAAACACAGTGGGGGGGACGAAATTGCCTTTGGCGAGCGTCGGGTCAGAGTAGGGCACGCCGCCGGTGACCAGACGGGCGCCTTCGGCCTTGGCCCTTTCAATGTAGCTCCACACCCGGACCGCGTGATCCGGATGAATGAGGGACGGCAGGTTCACTCCT
>JAGVTS010000072.1 GCA_019136685.1 Bacillota bacterium
GAGGCCTCAGCCGGTCCGCCGTCCACCAGCATGGCGTGCCCGTCGGATGTCGATATCAGAATCGAATCTCCCTGGCCGACGTCTATCACCGAGACGGTGAGCAGGACGGCGTTCTCCGACTGCACGGTGCCGAATGCGCCAGCTCCAAAGACAAGCAGAATTGCGGTCAGAGCAGAGAGCAGCGTTCGCATTCTCTTCAGATGCATGTTGTCTTCCCTCCATCTCTATCCGACCATATAGAGCTTATCGACGGCGCTACATGGCCAAGAACGATTGCCGAGACTCGCCACCTTATCTGTTTAGTTGCTTCGCCATTCGACTGGCGGCCACGGCGGCCATGTAGCAGTCCTTCTTCACAGCCTCAACTGCCCAGCCGCGTTGTCGGCCAACATCTGCCTACGGCGAACGTGCCTCCGCGCCGTAGTGACGGAATAATGGTCCGTATGGTCCATAGGACACTGTTCTGCATAATCGCAGGGTAAGGTGTTCAGCATTTTGCCCAGGGTGGGCTGGACCCGATACGAGCCTTTGCCACGTTTGTAAACGGCACCACCCAGACGGGCGAGGATCCGGGTTAAGCTCACGATACTGTGTCCTTCCTTAGAAATCACCTGCGCTGTCCATTACAGCAGTGCTCTCCTGCTGGGCAAGCCTGGCTGAGATTTCTGCCATGATCGGGATATGGCAGATGGACATCTCCACCCAGTACTTGAACTGTCTCGCCGCAATACCAATCATGATGGCCTTCACGCTGTCAACTTCCCAGTAATACCGGAAGGCTACCTTACCATCCTTTGCGCTGAGTAAACTGACATCCTCCACACCATGCGGAGGACCATACTGGGTTTCAATTATTGAGCGTAGAGTCTCCACTTCCATTAGAGTCTTGTCGAACTGGCTGGCCGAATAGATACGGTCGGTGAATGTGAAGTTCGCGGTGAATTTGATAAGGAACAGCCGGTCCTGGTCGAATCCGCATTCGAGGCCATATCGATTCCCGGCTAGTGTCGCAAAGCAAGTGTAGCTGTTCCCCTGCAGCGCTTTATCAGCGACGATCTTCCGGTCTGTTTCACGCCGGGACTCTCCGAAAACGAGATTCCTGTAGGCTTTCACAGGTTCGCCGGCTATAGCCATGCAAGAGAGCGCCAGCAAGATCACTAACGTAACGATGCTCCACTTCACTTCTCTAGGCATTGATACCCCTCCCATTCATCCCAGACCTACTCATAGTGCTGGTGAGCGTCTGGAGAGAGTCGTCTTCTTTGTCCGCCCATCCTCTTGACGCCCGAGTCTGCGCACCCAGAAGTGCCTGAGGGAACTCATCAGCTTCACGCTCATGCCACCCAGGGGGAATCAGCGTACCTTCGGCAACCAAATAGTATCCGGCGCAGCCAGGGAGAAGCGCATGTCCTGGTTCATGGACGCGTGTGTATGAGCGGGTCTTCATCGAGTGTGGAGTGCATCGATCATGTTGCGGATTATTGGTGTGACATGTAGACGTGAGCCTGCGGGCGGGATGCTGACAGCGATTCCTGGCATCGTCCGCGGATTTGCTGTGCAAGGCGATTTCCCACTGCAGATGTGTATTCGTCCGGATTTTCTGGATCCCTTCATCATTTTCCATGATCGGCGTTTTCCGATTCTCCGGACAGCATAACGGCAGCAGCCCGCCGATATTGCATGAGGTGCGCGGGGGGCTAGGCAATCGGTGTTGCCTCTCGGTGAGCGTGGAGGGTAATCGGATTCAACTACGTTGATATCTATTCCTTGCTTGCCCTGGCCCTTCCCTACAGCCCCAACTGCCCTGCAGCGTTGTCGGCGAACATCTGTCCGCGTTGGATATACCTCCGCACCATAGCCACTGAGCGGTGTCTGGTCTGGTTCATGATGCTGCGCTCACTAGCCCCAGCCCTGGCCGCCGCAGTAGCCATACCCGAGCGGAGCGAGTGCCCGGCGTAGTCGGCAGGATCGAGGCCCGCTGCCGCGGCGGCCCGCTTGACGATGTTGGCGACGGCCCTGTCGCTGAGCCTTGCGGCGGCGATGTTCCCGTGGCGGTCCACGGCCCGGAACACGGGCCCGGCGGTTATCCCAGACGCGTCGAGCCATGTCTTTACAGCGAGCACCGGGCATGTGGACTCATAGCGTCCATAAGGAACGGCGATGACTTGTCCCTGCCCGTCCTGATCGGTCTTGGAGCGGCGGAGGGTAAGCACCACGCCCGCTTGCTCGAAACCCAGATCTTCCACGTCGAGGCCCACCAGTTCGGAGCGCCTGAGAGCGCCCGCGAACCCGAGGAGAAGCAGGGCCCTGTCGCGCAGTCCCAGGAGGCCTTCGGGCAGCGCCAGCACCATCGCCCTGACATCCTCAGTCAGCAAGGCCTCCTTAGGTGCCTGGGCAGCGCCCAGTGTGCGGCGAATCCCCTTCATCGTGGCGGCGATCAGCGGGTGGCGCGGGTCGAACTGGAGGCCTTGGGCGGCGTGAGCCTGCCCGATGGCTATCAGGCGGCGGCCTATGGTGCCGGCTGCGAGGCCTTGGTCGGCGAGCGCGGTTATGTAGGCGGTGACCGTCTGAGGCGCGGCAGGCATGGCCGGCAGGCCTTGCTCGTCGGCCCAGGCGGCGAACTGCTTCCAGTCGGAGCGGTAGGCCCGCAGGGTGTTCGCGGCCCGCGAGTTGTCGGCGTAGCGGCGGGCGCTATCTATGAGATCCTGGGGTATGGCCGGGGCGACGCTGGCGACTGTCTGGAGCGTCATGGGTGTTACCTCCTGTCTAACTTCCGATAGTGTTCACTTATCGGAACCCAGAAACAGCGTACCATGATCAGCTATGAGCAGTCAAGGGCGGAGTTGATTGTAATAGAGTAACTGTGGTATGTTACGGCTAGAGGTGATCACATGCTGAAGGACTTGCTCAGTATAGAGGAGACTGCCGACTACCTCGGCGTATCCATCACGACCGTGCGCCGCATGTTGACCGATGGGCGTCTGCGCGCCTCGAGGCTCGGCAGAGTATGGCGTATACCGCGGGAGGCGGTGCAGGAGCTCGTGAGATCGGGCGCTGCATCCCAAGGAGATGCGCCAGCGCGCGTCTACATCCTCCTGGAACGACACCGAAGGCTGGCGCCCCTGTTCATGGATAGGCGCGTTACCGCGTTCACAACGATTGACGGGGCGAAGGCGCAGGCGGAGAAATATGCGGAGGAGCGGGGCGAGACGATACAGGGGTGGCAGATCGAGCGTCAGTACCTGTATGAGACTCGCTGGCTCGGCGAGACTGGAGCGGATCACAGCTATGTGATCGTGATGACGCGGGTGATGGACTCATGAGCGACTGGGCCAGGGTAGCGCGTGAACGCTTCAAGTGGCTGGAACGGGTTGCGGAGCTCCGCGGAGTAAGCGTCCGCACGAGTTCTTGTGAGGGAGGCATCAAGTGGGGCGATGAAGGCGGTTGCAGGGCCATCCAGATCGATGTAGGCGCTGACACGGCCAAGTGGGGTCGATGGCTGTTGGATGTGGCGGGCGCGGACATAGGAGCCGACATAGCGGCATGTAAATGGATGGCGGCATGCTGGATCCTTCTCCGAGAACTGGGGATCGCTGAAGGCGCGAGCGCGGCTGAAGCCGATGCCTTCGCCAGAAGAATCCTTGCGGAACTGACCATCGACAACCTTATGACCGAGCAGGAAGCGGCTGCCCTATGCGAGCGTATCGCCAGAGAGACCATCAGCGAAGGAACAGAAAAGCTTCTCCATTGACGGCACTGGGCCCGCAGCTGCGCACGACGCGCCAGGAGCCCCGTAGTACGGCGACGTCGGGCTCAGACGATGGATCACTCTAACTGAAGATTTGACGGGCCTCCTAGGGCATCCTGGGAGGCCATTTTGTGCCTCATGAGCAGGTAATGCCAACAACCGCCAGTCCTACTCGATTCGAGAACCCTCCGGGATGACGCAGTCCCATATATGCCTGAAATCACGGATACTTCTTCAAGGGGTTCCTATGGTAATGGGTCAATCCCAGCATTCCTAACGAGCCCACCCCCCTATCCCACTGCCAGTGCGCCAGCCCATGCCGGATCCCACGACATACACACCGTGCGTGGCTGGCACACACTCCGCCTCCGACCACCTGTTTGACATGGAGAAGTGCATTATGGCTACCTCTGTCTGCACATATCCTCTGCCAGGGTAGTTGAGTGTGCACGCCTGGCGGACTAGTTCAATGCCCTACCCCCAGTGACCATATATCCATGGTGCACGATGAAAGGAGGTTTGACCATGCAAGGTATCACCAGTCAGAACAAGGTCTTGCCTTACGAGGCGCTCTTGGAGAAGGCGAAGGATCTGGGCCTAAGGAGGCTCGAGACGACGGTGCTGAGGTTTCCCAGTGCTCGGGCAGGCTATGCGGTGTGCTCAGCTACTCTCGAGGCCGATGACGGATCCATCTACAGGGAAGTAGCCTCAGTGCCTGCCTTATCAAGCTCTGGAGAGACGCAGGCCAGAGCGGTCGAAGGTGCCTGTCTCAGGGCCAAGGCGCGCGTGCTGGAGGCCTTCACAGGCCTCAAGTGCAAACTTGATGCGCCTGCGCCAGCGCAGCGGCACGTGGGGGAAGCGACTCTGGCGCCCATCCAATCGCGTAAGGCCCCAGAGCCCGTCCCAGACGAGGCGTGTTCGGAGTGCGGCGCTCCTCTCACCTATGGCCACTACGAATTCTCCACGCGCATGTTCAAGCGCCCACTGTGTGCGTCCTGCCAAGTTAACACAGCTACCTCACGTTAGCCCATTGATACCCCCCATATCAGGTGGTGAGCGCCCGCGATAGCAGTCGGGGGCGTGTACCGGCGTGTACAAAAGCGGCGAAAGGATGTGACGTAATCATGAAGACTAGTGAGCTCATGGACCAGATCGAGTCCAGGATCAAGGAGCTCGCGACCAAGACTGAAGACGCCAAGGCCTCCGAGGAGGTGACGCAGTATCTCAGGTTTCTGTCCAGGTTCCACAGGTATAGCCTGCACAACACAATGGCCATCTGGATTCATTGCCCCAATGCAACGCACGTGGCTGGCTACAACGCGTGGATGAAGCTGGGAAGATACGTGCGCAAGGGCGAACGGGGCATTCCAATCTTTGCGCCCTGCACGCAGGCAGTTCCCAAGGGCGAGGAAGAGGATGACGAGAAGAAGACTCGCAAGGTGATCGGCTACAAGATAGTATATGTGTTCGATGTGAGCCAGACCGAAGGCAAGCCCCTGCCGCAAGCGCCTATAGTGGCGCAGGGGGATGGCAGTGCGCTCCTGCCGGTGCTCGAGGGCATCGCATTCGATCTGGGTATCGGCCTGGAGTATCGGGCCATGTCCGGATCTCACCATGGCACCAGCTATGGGGGGAGCATCGACGTGGACTCGGGGCTTGACGATGCAGGCAAGTCCTCTGTGATCATCCACGAGTTGGCACACGAGCTTCTTCACAAAGGAGCCGACCGCATGCTTCTCAGCACCCGCCAGAAGGAAACCGAGGCCGAATCTACGGCCTACGTTGTGTGCTCGCACTTCGGGTTCGACAGCGCTGCTCCGAACTACCTGGCCTTGTGGGACGCGAAACCCGAGCAGATCATTGAGGCCTTCCAGCGAATCAGGGACGTGGCGGCGTCCTTGATAGACATGATCGAAGCCAAGTTCAATGCAGAGGAGGTGTGTGCATGAAGAAGATCGCCAACATCAATGAGGCCTTGACGTACGTTAGCAGGCTTGGGTTCACTCCGAACGGCACTATTCATCACCAGCAGGCCTGCTTGTATGCTCTGTGTGAAGCTCTGGAGCAGGCAGCAGGCGGATACCCTTACGAGGTCAGATTCCAAAGGTATGTGAGCGCCCAGGGCATCAGCTTCCCCTGGCTCGGGCGGTTCACCGTGAAGGGCGCCAGCGGAGCAGTGGTGGTCGAGGCCAAGACCGTGAAGAGCTAGCAAGGACAACACGCATATCCCCGATGGCCCCATAGTGGGGCTTTTCTTATTGTCAGAATCGGGTGTATCGGAGGGCGGCGCCGCGAGCGAGAGCGGCTGCCGTCCTCCTCTGCTTTCCCAAAATCATGCGAGGAGGAGATTGATTCATGAGTGCATGCTATCCCGATTTCCGCGGTCTGAGCGCGTCCCAGCTCATTGCGATGACGCTCCGTGACAACGATGCCGCCAGCATCCTGGATCGCTTCCAGAACCTCAGGGCGATGGAAGAGGCATCGGTAGAGGACATCGCCGCAGCGGGCATCACTGAAGAGCAGGCAGCAACGCTCAAGGCCGCCATCGAGCTTGGCAGGCGGTGCCTGACTGAGCGTCGGAGCAAAGCCTACATCAAGTCGGCACAGGACATCTACAACCTGCTTGGGTATGAGATGGGCCGCCTGGATAGGGAACAGATCAGGGTGGTCATGCTCGATATCCGCAATGGCGTGATCGATACCGAGATCGTGTCCATTGGCACCATAGACTCGTGCGTGGGACATCCTCGAGAGATTTTCAAGAACGCGATCGTGAAGGGCGCCGCATCCATCATCCTCACCCATAACCATCCTTCAGGGCTGGCATCACCTTCCCCCGAGGATCTCGCCCTCACGAAGCGGCTAATGGAAGTTGGAAAGTTTCTCGGCATCGAGGTTCTCGACCACGTGGTCATCGGTGACGGCTGCTACTGCTCCATCAAGGACCTCATGTCCCAATAGCGCGCTGCCGGGCGCTGGCGCTGCAGCTGGCGCCCGCATTCATTCCCCATGAACGAAAGGAGAAATAACAATGGCGAAGATCAACGAAGAGCACATCATCAGCATTGACGGAAAGCCCTACGTGAAGTACGCGGGCCTATTGGAGGCGGCCCACAAATCTGGGCTCAAGGACTTGCAGGTCAAGCTCATCCAGTCTCCCACGAGGGATAACGGGTACACCGCCGTATGCGAGGCGACAGCAGTCATCAAGACGAGGAATCGGGAGAAGGTCTATATCGAGATCGGCGATGCAAACCCGGCATCGATAGGAGACCCAAGGTTGAACGTACATTCGATACGAATAGCGGCGACCAGGGCCAAAGCACGGGCTTTGCGTGACGCGCTGCGCATATCCATTTGCTCCGTGGAAGAGCTGGCGCTTGGAGGGCCTCAGCGGGAGGTGTCGGACGCGTCTGCCTCTGCACAGACCTCATCTCAGAACAAGGCGACGGAAGCACAGCTTCGAGTACTTAGAATTCAGGCCGATAAGCTCGGGCTACCTCAAGAGGACTATGCCCGCTTCGAGATCATGACCAAGAGGGAGGCCTCGGACGCGATTAGCGAATTCAATCGCCAGCTCAGCAGGTCTCAGGCCGGTTAGCCGCCGATAAGCCCGGTACGTTCGTGGGGGCCCTGACGGGCCCCTGTTTTATCCCGTCGGGCAGTGACAAGTCGGCATCCCTCGCAGAACGTCCCTCTACTATAATAATACCTGCTCCAGACACCGAAACACACATCGAAGCGATGACTACGCTTCGCGAAATTTACCTCAAAACTGGGCGTCGCTCCGTAGCGGAGGCCCCATACTGGACTCCATCAGTAGTCTGCCAGGGGCCTCCTTGCAATACATAGTGTGCTGCGTCTCATGTCTCAGGAGCCTGTCTCGATGACTTGCATGTGGACTTGTCGCGGTGGTACCGTATGCGCCTCCATTCATCCTCTCTGATCATCCTCGTGCGGCACTTGCACCACACCATGGCCCTGATGGCGACTATGCGCGAGGAGCATTGCGGGCATGTATATTCATACAGCATGGGCTGTAGGGTCATTCAGCGTTCTCTCCTTTGTCCACTCTGGCGCAGTCCACGTAGTGGGGGTGGTAGTGTGAAAGTGTGTCCGTAACGTCCCAGCTAGAGGGCTCGTGTTTTCGGCAGAAGGCTCTACAAGCCTACAAGTGGGAGGTGGTAAAGTGATTGTATCCTCTCATGCCTATGCGACGTTCCTGGGGCATTCTGCGATGAGAATTGAGCATGGCCATCATGCCTGATCGACACAGCTCGACCATTGCCAGCAGTGTCTGTCTTTCCCGCCATGGCATGAAGTTGCCTCATCATCCAGAGGATATGAGCTCTGCCGATACAGCGCAGGGCCTGACGTCAAACGCAGAGACGCGTGCCGAAGGGAACGCCCACACCTCCGCACCATACGGGCAGGCGAACGCAGAGGGGCGCGTGGATGAGCATGTGGACGGTCGTTGACTCGTATCGTAGACCAGGCACGGTACGGGCGCACTGGCGTGCCATGCAGCCCGCAGGGCATCCCAGGCGTCCATGAGCTCAGTGAAGGGCTTGAGCAGGTCTTTCTTCATGCGACCGGCTTTGGATACGCCATTGCGGCGCTGGTAATCACGCAGTCCCTTATGTAGGCCCTTTCTGCTGAAGGCCTGGCGAGTAAGGTGATGCAACCTCTGAAGCTCCTGCTCATCCGCCACCATTATGTTCCCGAATGGATGATGGCTCCAATCCCCTCGGGCGAACTGCTCCACCGTGGGACGTTGAGCGCCATTGATGCGCTGTCTCACCTCGATGCGCGTGTACTGCCCCTCATCCAGCCCTCGCTCCGCTCCCTTATCGTAGCAGGCGAACTGCCGGGAGCTTTTGGATGAACCGCAGTAGTAAGTGGCGGGCTCGCCATAGCGACGCATCTCGCGGCCATGCTTGAGATACAGCATCCTCACCGCATTGCCTGCGCCTATCCCTGCCAGGTCGAGTTTACACTCCACGCAGCCGACACGCGCACACTGGACTGGGATGATGCTATCCACTGCCTGGAGCAGCTCTGCAGGAGTAAGGGCAGCTGCCGCTATACTGAGGTTGATGCGAGTCATGGGCATCCTGCGATAGTTGGGATCCCACGAGACAAAGGCCCTGCAGCTGCGAGTGCCTATGACGACATCGACAGATGCGCTATGGGCGTACCGGCATCTATTATGCTCCCTGGACCACTCGTGGGGAATGTACCGGCGGGAGACTATCCGAACCATCTCATTGTCGATGCCTCGGACGATGCACGCGCGCGGTAGGCTACAGGAGTAGATCGTGACCTTGTCGTATGGAATGCTATTGATGGACTTAGGAAGCCCAGCATGAGTGCTATTTGAGGTAAGGACTGAAGAAAGAATACCTTTATTGTTATACGCGCCAGCCTGTGACGACAAGCAGTAGCCTCCTCATCCAATGCTGTGCCGGTTCGACAATGCTGAAAGGAGAGCATTGACCGCAGGGCGCTTTTGCGGTATGCTGTGGGTATCGCAGCAAACGATGCGCCCCCCACAACCAGTATTGCACAGCGGCGTTGCCTTGTCAATAGCATTCGCTGTGCCTTCTCCAACACAAGGGGTGATGTCATGTCTATCGAAACATTGTGGAGCACCGCCCTCGAATGCGTCCAGTATCCTGCTGAGCTAATCAATGAGAGGGCGGCGGAGCTTGAGAGCCTATCGGAAGAGCTCCTGAGGACGCCCGGGGTTAACGTGGACGACGAGCAAGCCATGAATAGTGATATAAGCCTGTTGAAGACGTTGTGGCTGGTTCTGCGGAGGATCGTGGTCGTTAAGCCTGATCTGGCGCAGGCGGCTTATATCAGCCTGTACAAGGCGTCCGTCAACGCGCAGATCCTCGCAAACCGCCTGATGCTTGGCGTGAAGCTGCGAAGCCACCGCAAGAAGAGGAACATGGCTGTTGTCGACCTTGCAGCTCAGGCGAGCATGGATCGCACCTACATATGGAAGCTCGAGAGCTGTATCGCAGGGCCGCCGGATGCGGAGGTCGTAGGAAAGCTATCAAGCACCCTGGGCGTCCCCATCTCCGATCTGCTGGAGGAGGCAATAGGCCCCCTCAGCTATGTGACCCTAATGGAAATGGTCATGGACAAAGGGGCTAAGGCCTCGACGATATCGGACATAGCCAGGGAGTGCGAATCCATCCCAGAAGGTCAGCTGAGAATCTTGCTCGCGCAGGTGCGGGCCATATCCGAAGCCTGCCGGCAAGACGAGAATCTAGGTTCTGGCCGAAACTCCTGACAGATTCGCGTTAGGCCGCATACAGAGGAGCATATCCCTTTCACGGTGCAGCCTGTCCTGGTATCTGAATGCCAACGCAAAATCTGGCCGGACGCAGCCAGTGCAGCCACAGGGCACCTGCCTGATAAGGTCGATATCGACAGCTGACAGCTTCCGCCTGCGAGCCATTCGGACCTCGTTCATAGCCCAGGTGTGGGCCCAGTAATCATCGGATACGCCGTCATTGGCAAGGCC
>JAGVTS010000133.1 GCA_019136685.1 Bacillota bacterium
CTCCCGAGCCCGATTCCATGGGGCGACTTGTGCACGAACTCGGCCAGAACACGAGCAAGCCATGAAGGCTCGATGTGACTGATGGGGTAGGCTCTCTGCTGAGTTATCGACACTACCTTCTCGCTTATCACCAGCATGTCCTCAGAGTGCAGCAGAGGCCCTGCGTATCTCTGAACCACATCGACGATATCGTCACCTGCTGTAACGACGTGAGTCTTGACTGGAATGCGGGCGTAAGCGCGCCCCCCTGCATCGACCGTTAGCCTCTTCCCGCGGTTAATCCGCAACTTCCTCGTTCTGCCCATCCTCGTACTCCCCCGCTCCAGCGCAACCTGCAGCTAGTGTGCCTACTGCTGTAGTCAAGTGTAGCACAGACTAATCTTGTAGTCAACCGCCAGCGGGGTTGCACGCAGGGTCCAGTCAGAGCTTCTGCACAAACGCTGTCTAGACGCTGTGCAGATGACACGCCGAGAAGTGCCCATCGCTCACTTCCACCGCCTCGGGTTTGGCCTTGCTGCAAAGCGCTAAGCGGTGTGGGCATCTCGGGTGGAACGGACAGCCTGAGGGTGGGTTGATGGGGCTGGGCGGCTCTCCCTCCAGCTTCACTTGACCGAGCTTGCGGTCCTTCGGGTTCCAGCTGGGGACGGCCGACATCAGCGCCTGGGTGTAGGGGTGAGCCGGATTGTCGAACAGCTCAGTGGCAGGCGCCGACTCCACGACGTTGCCGAGGTACATCACCATGATTCTGTCGCTCATGTGATGTACCACGTCTAGGTTGTGGGAGATGAAGATGAGCGACATGTTGGTGTCGCGCTGTATGTCTTTGAGCAGGTTGATGATCTGGCTCTGAACCGATACGTCCAAGGCCGAAGTGGGTTCGTCGCATATCAGGAGCCTTGGGTTGACCGATATCGAACGGGCTATGGCGATTCTCTGCCGTTGTCCGCCGGAGAACTCATGCGGGTATCTCTGCGCGTATTCGGGGTACAGCCCCACTTTCATCAACAGCTCCGCCACGCGCTCGTCCATCGCCTTTTTGCCGGCGAGCAGCCTGTGGGTCTGGAGAGGTTCACGTATGGTGTCACGAATAGTCATCCTGGGGTCGAGCGAGTCGAAAGGGTTCTGGAAGATCATCTGCACGTCTTTTCGGAATATCGGCTCCACTCTTCTGTCAATGCCCTTGGACAGGTCATGGCTTGCGCCGCTCGGATCGCGATATGTGATGCTGCCTGCCGTCGGCTCGTAGATCTTGACAATTGTCCTCCCGAGAGTGCTCTTGCCGCAGCCGGACTCGCCGACGACCCCGATCGTCTCGCCCTGGGTGATTTCCATGTTGACATTCTCAAGCGCCCTCACCCAGCCGCTGATCTGTAGGAAAACACCCGACCTTATCGGGAAGTACTTCTTGAGGTTTCTGGTTGATATGATCTTCATCTATCATCACCCTCCTCCAGCAGCCAGCAGGCAACGGTATGGCCCGGCGCCGGCTCAAACTCGGGAGGCTGAACCTCACTGCATTTCGCCACGGCCTTGGGGCACCTGGGATGGAATCTGCAACCTTCCGGGAACTCATAGGCTCTCGGAACGTAACCCTCGATGTACGGCAAGTCCTGCCCCTTGTACTCCCGCCTCACGCGCGAGGTCAGTAGCCCTGAGGTATACGGATGGATGGGACTCGCGAACAACTCCGCCACCGGCGCTTTTTCGACGATCTTGCCTGCGTACATCACATGCACTCGGTCGGCAATCTCGGCTACTGTGCCGAGGTCGTGAGTAATGAAGATGATGGAGCCGCGGTACTGGCTCTGCAGGTCCTGCATCAGGTTGAGAACCTGCGCCTGAATCGTCACGTCTAGCGCGGTGGTGGGTTCGTCGGCGATGATTATGTCGGGGCTGGTTATGAGCGCCATGGCGATCATGATCCGTTGGAGCATGCCGCCGCTCATCTCGTGAGGATACTCGTCGTAGCGCTTGTCAGGCTCCGGAATGTGGATTGACTTGAGAGTATCGATGATCCTCTCCTTAGCTTCGCCGTCGCCCCACGGCATGTGCGCCTTCGCGACTTCCATCAGCTGACGCCCTACGGTATAGAGGGGATCAAAAGCCGACATGGGTTCCTGAAATATCATGCTAATCTGCTTGCCGCGGATGTGGCGGTATTCCTTTTCGGGAAGACCAACGAGGTTCCGGTCGCCAAACACGATCTCGCCATCAACCTTAGCAGGCGGCGCCTTGACCAGGCCCAGTATGGAGTGGGCCGTAACACTCTTCCCGCACCCAGACTCGCCCACCAGGGCCAAAACCTCGCCACGGTCGAGATGGAAGCTGACGTCGTCGACCGCCCTCACAACACCTTCGGGAGTCCGGAAGTAAGTCTTGAGGTTGCGCACAGTCAGAATCCGTTCGCGTTCAACCGCGCCTGTCATATCTTTTCAACCGTCCTGTAAGGATCGACCGCGTCCCTCAGCGCATCGCCCACGAAGTTGTATGAGAGCACGGCAATCATGATGAATATCCCGGGTATCATCAGCCACGGGTGAGATTCCAGTTCGCTCAATGACTGGGCCTGCTTCAGCAGCAACCCCCAGCTCGTCATGGGTTCCTTAATGCCGAGCCCTAGGAAACTGATGGCGCTCTCGCCGAGAATCATCCCGGGGATTGACAGGGTCGACACAACGATAAGGTAACTTAGGGTGTTGGGTATCAGGTGCCTCGTGATGATCTTCATACCCGGAACGCCTGTGACTCTGGCCGCCAGGACGAATTCCTTTTCTCGCAGGCTAAGCACCATCCCCCGCATGACCCGGGCAACCCCCATCCAGCCAATGAGGGAAAGCACTGTGACGATGCCGAAGTACACCCAGGTGCTTGGCCAACTCGGGGGGAGGATCACGGCTAAGGCCAGCCACAGGGGAATTCTCGGAAACGATCGGAGCAACTCGATAAAGCGCTGGATCAATACATCGATCCAGCCCCCGTAGTAGCCGGAGAGGGAACCCACGATGGCTCCGATGAAGACGCTTAGGAAGGTTCCGAGCAGGCCCACGGTCATCGACACCTGGCCGCCCACCACCACCCTGGAGAAAAGGTCGCGGCCGAACCTATCGGCGCCAAACAAGAGCAACATCGCCCTGTCGGGCGACTCCTCGACTCCGAATAGATGTAGGTTGGTCTTGAACAGGCCCCAGAACTTGTACTCCTCTCCCCGCACGAAAAGCTTGATAGGTACCACACTGCTTGTATCTTCATCGAAAACCACCTGGTAGGTGACTGGATCTCTGCTCTTTTTCATCGCGCGGATGAAAGGCCCGCGCCACCTGCCGTCCTCGTCGATGAATCTGATCTTCGAAGGGGGCGCATACACGAAGTTCCTGTGGGTCTGGGTAAAGTCGTATGGAGCCAGAAAACCTGCAAACAGTATCGCCAGATACAGCACGGCCAACACAACCAGGCCGAATACGCCCAGCTTGTGCTGGCGGAAGCTCCTTATGATCCTTGCCGTAGTTCCTTCCATCTGGGCCACTCCTAGCTCATACGGATTCTCGGATCGAGAAAGGCCAGTGCTATGTCGGCAAGCAGGTTCCCGATCTGGGTGATGAGCGCGATGAACATCAAGAAGGACATGACCAGGTACTGATCGTGGTTGAGCAACGCGTTATAGAAGAACGGCCCCATCGTCGGAAGGTTCAGCACGATGGCCGTGATGATCGTCCCGCTGAATATGTTGGGCAGTTCAGCCCCGGCGATGCTCACCATGGGGTTGAGCGCGTTCTTGATGGCATGTCGCCTCACAGTCTTTTCATCGAGCCCATGCGCTCTGAGGGAGGTGATGAACGGCGACCCCACGATGTCGAGCATGTTGCCTCTCATCACCCTCATCAGCCCCGCAACCCCACTGACGCCGACCACCACAAGCGGCATCCATAGATGCTTAAGCAAGTCTATGAGCTTGGCAAAGCTCCAGGGTGCGCCGATGAACCTGGTGGAGAAGAGCCCGCCGATGGAGGTCGAGCCCATCCGGAGCATGGAATACATCAGTATGAGTGCGAAGAAGAAGTCGGGGATGGATATCCCGATGAATCCGACAACCGTCATGGCGTAGTCGGCGGGCGAATACGGATGCAGCGCTGAGTATATGCCCATGGGCACCGCCAGAATCCACTGGAACACGATAGTTGCCAGAGCGATGAATACCGTCCAGCCCATCCGCTCGAAGATCAGTTCGCCCACGGGGCGCTCGTATGCGAAGGAGTAGCCGAAGTCCCACTTGGTGATTATGTTCTTGATCCACATCATGTACCTGACGTAGGCCGGCTTATCCAGGCCGAGCCTTTCCCTGAGCAGCCTGATCTGCTCCGGCGATATCCTGGGGTTATCCAGGTACTGGCTGACGAAATCGCCTGGCTGGAGCTCAGTGATCCCGAAGCAGATCATCGATATCAGGATCATCATGGGTATCATGATCAATAGCCGTCTCACTGTGAACGCCCACATCGATTCGTTCACTCCTTGGCGCAACTCACAAGCTCACCCGCAGGCCGGGAAAGACGGGGGGAAGCCGTGCGCTTCCCCCCTCCACCCCCCATTGCACCGTTACTTTCTGAAGGCAGTGTAGGTGGCGAAGTACACTATGCCTTCCTTGTCCTGTGTCACGTTGCCCAGCGACTTGTTCGCGCCGGACAGGTTCATGCCCTTGCACACGAAGATCACAGGAACGACGTCGTGGTAGATCTCCTGTACTTCGTCGTAGATGGCCTTCCTCTTAGCCGGATCGGTTGTGATCGAGCCCAAGTCGAAGAGCTCGTATACCCTCTTCTCCCAGTCAAGCATGTTCGCGGGAATCGCGGCCAGCTTGTCGCGGTCGAGCGCAGAGTAGTGCCAGTAGTACAGCTGGGTGCCCGGCTGCCATATCGCCTTCCTCAGTTCCAGGTCGGGCTGGTTGCCGAACGCCCTGATTCCAACCTCGAAGTTGCCCGCGCCGAACATGTTCCCCACGAGCGTGCTGTCGAGGATCTGCAGGTTGACCTTGATCCCGGTCTTTTCCAGATCCTCCTTGAACACCAGAGCGACATCCTGGTAGTCCTGCGGCGTGCTCTGCACGGTCAGGGTGAACTCCACGTTCTTGCCGTTTGCGAACTCCCTGATCCCGTCGCCGTTCTTGTCCTTCAGCCCGAGCTTATCGAGGATCGCCTTGGCATTGGCCGGATCGTACGGCCTCATGATCTTCTCGATCTTCGGGTTGTAGAAAGCCTTGTTGGCCGGCAGCACCAGACCCGCGCCTGGAATCGCCAGTCCGTTGTAGACTTCGTCGATTATTCGCTCCCTGTCGAGCAGGAACTCCATCGCCCGTCGGAACTCAGTGTTCCTGAAGATCTCCTTAAGCTGCTCATTAGCGACATCATAGTTGAACGCGATATGCACCGGGCTGGGCGTTGGCTGCGTAGGCTGAGCCTTGAAGATTGTGAACGGGCCCCCCGCCAGCTCCTTCTGCTTCAGCGTCGGGAAGTCCGCTGCGCTAACCGCCATGTAGTCGATCTCGCCGGCGATGAACTTGGCCAACCGCACCTCGGGATCCTTCACGATCAGATACTCAAGCTTGTCGAAGTAAGGCAGTTGGTTGCCGAACCTATCGACCCGCCAGTAGTTGGGGTTTCTCTCCAGGACGACCTTCTGATCCATTATGTAGCTTGCGATCCTGTACGGGCCGTTGGCAACGATCTCCTTTGGAGACACATTGGTAAGCCACAGCTCATTGACTGAATCCGGCCTGTTCTTGTCGATTTTACTCTCCAGCTTGTGCTTGGGGTATATGTACGCATGCGAAAGGTTCATGTAGAACGGCCCAAACGGCGACGGCAGAACCGCCTTTACGGTCTTGTCGTTGATCTTGACCCATCGGACCTCTTTCTTCTGGCCGTCGCGCGTGTCGAGGATTGTGAACCTGTCAACAGAGTTGCCCTTGGCAACCTTGTTCATGATGAAACTCTCGAACGTGAAGATCACGTCATCGGCTGTGAACGGCACGCCGTCGGACCACTTCACGTCCCTGAGATGGAAAGTAACCTCTTTGCCATCGGGCGACGTCTCCCACGATTCGGCCAGCCCCGGCCGGATAGCATTGGTGACCGGGTGCAGCTCGACCAGACCGGTCATGGTCTGACCGATGACCGTGTAAGCATTATTGTCAAGCGAACCGTAGAACAGGAACGATTGTGGAGAAGCCGTCAGTGCGAGGTAAAGCGTGCCTCCGCGGACAGGCTTCGTTGCAGGAGTGAGATCCTCTCCTTCAACGAAGGGTGCGGCCGTGACCGAGACGGCCAGTAGCAGACAGAGAAGCACAGCCAACCCGAGACGCCTCATTAAGAACCCTCCTTGTCATTCGTGTGTTCGCCCAGGCTCGAGTCTGCCTGGTGGCGTTGGTAGCCGATGTTGGTAGATTCGCCTCCTCCGGAAGCGAATCCTGCAACTTCGGAAAATTTACTTCCGTCTTTCGATGCGTGTGTCAGAAACTATTCCAATGTTTTCTGAGATGAACCGGAAGGTATCCTCGCGGCAAATACCATGGCGCCACGGAGGACAAACGGGCTTTGTGACGAAGTAC
This sequence comes from Bacillota bacterium, assembly GCA_019136685.1. Taxonomy (GTDB): domain Bacteria; phylum Bacillota; class DTU025; order DTU025; family DTU025; genus UBA5389. Next base: position 6,602 of record JAGVTS010000133.1, read on the forward strand.
ATATACTCGTCAAGCACTGCATCATACGGTCATCAGGAGGGAGTTTCCGTGCGAACCAGACCACACTTCAACGCAACACTGGCAGCGTCTATCTTGATTGTGGCCGCGATCATACTCACAGCAGCGACTGTTCTGGCCCAGATCGCCTCGGGCAGCTCGATCTCGGGAACGGTCACGGCCACCCGAGGGCCGAACCCTGCAGTTCTCCCACCGATTGCCGGAGCGACGGCAGTCGCCCAGCCCGGCGACTACAAAGCGGTCACCGATGCAAAAGGAGCATACTCGATTTCGCTTCCGCCCGGCTCATACAAGCTCACTTTCTCGGCCCCCGGATTCGAAAGCGAGACGCAATCAGTTACAGTAGCTTCCTCCACAGCGAGAGTTAGCGCAAATGCGGCGCTGTTCGCAACGCCCACCGGCAGACCGGTTGCGGCGATCAAGGCGGGCGGGCGAGCCCCGATTCAGGGTCCTGTCTCATACGGCAGCAGCGTCAGCCTAGATATTTCCGCTTCGCAGAACCTGGCTCCCTCCGGGATACGCTGGGAAGTACGCGACGCCGCGGGCAGCATAGTGAATGACCCGTATTCGGTCGTTCCCCGCCCGCTGCAGCTCGAACGCTCAGCGGTACCTGGCAGCTCAGTGTACACCTATGAGTTCATTCCACCCAAACCCGGGGTCTTCAGCGTGACCGTCTTCCTCAGGAACAGCTTCTCCGGCGAGGAAGAGTCGTCTGCAACGTATTCAGTCACAGCCGTGAACAGCCCGCCGGAGGCCATAGCCCACCTGATAGCAGGCCCCAATCGTCCGTCAAAGACCCCCGACGGCAAGTTCAAGGATGGTTCAGGCCTATCTATTGTGGCTGCAGGCGACAGGGTGTACCTTGCCGGACTCGGCATCGACAGCAACGCCAATTCGCCTGAGCTGTATAACCCAGGCGGCAACACTCCCGACACCTACGGCAAGAACCACAACTGGAACCAGAGCCAATTCGGCTGGACCTGGAAGCTCGAGCACCAGGATGCTTCCGGCGCCGTAGTCGACGTAACCGCCCAGCTGCGCGCGGCAGACGGCCAGACTCCCACAGCCGTGCAGTTCCCCTGGTTCGTAGCCGCAAAGCCTGGCAAGTATATAGCTACCCTTACCGTGAGCGACCGTGACCCGCACGGAACCCCGGCCACCGGCGCGGGGAAGATTACGGTCACCGTTCTTCCCGAGAACAAGGCATATGCTAAGGAGACGACATGCAAGGCATGTCACAAGGCTCAGATGGCCTTTAGCGGCATGGACTGCCAGTCGTGCCACGGGCCGGCGCAGCCCCACGTAACAGCCAAGGCAGATGCCAAGAAGACCACAATCTCCAAGTCTTGCGAGAGCGCGCAATGCGGGCAGTGCCACACTGAGTACTTCGAGTGGGAAAAATCCCGGCACTCCGACGGATATGCGTTCGGGTACAGCGAAATAGCGGCGCCTCTCATGCTCAACTGCGCCAAATGCCATTACCCCGAAGGCTACGCCGACGCCACGCAAACCGCGGCTGAAAAGGGCACTACATTCGGCGAGGTGGCTTTCAAGAAGGCCATGGTTCCAGGCGGGCCGCTCATGTTCGATTTCAGCAAGGCGCCCAACAAAGTAGGCCAGGCTGTATCGTGTACCACATGTCACGGCCCCCACGATGTCACAGCCGATAACCCGGTGGGTCTTCGTGCCGATAAGTCGGTCCTGTGCGGAACGTGCCATCAGGAGAAATGGCAGAACGTGCTGCTCGAAGGGATCGCGGGCGAGCTCGGCTCGGCCTATGAGTATGCCGGAACCGACTACACCGATCCGAACCCTCACAATACCGACGACAAGTGCATCCTGTGCCACATGAACCGGGAAACCAGCCTGCCGGATGCTGTGGGCGTAGCCAGCCTGGGTGGTCATACCATGAGGATGCGCGACGCAGGCCCCGACGGCAAACTCGGCGGGTTCGGCCCATCAGCGGACGACCGAGGACGCATGCGCGAGCAGGACTCGGCAGACGACATCCTGAACCTAGCGCCCTGCAAGGCGTGCCACCCCGATGCCGCTTCCTTCGACATCGACGGCAAGCAGCAGGAGATCTACGCCCTCTGGACCAAACTCGGCGACATGCTCCGCGAGCAGAACTCGGGCATGCTGCCCGGGTACAAGCCCGGCGACAAGTGCGCGACATGCCATCGCGGCGGCACACTGCCGTTCGACAATGACCCGGCGCTCGTGCTGGAGAACGCGTACACCAACTACAAGCTGGTGGCCAACGACAGAAGCTGGGGCATACACAACTACCAGTACACCAAGCTTCTGCTCGAAGACTCCATCCGATCGCTCACAGACTATCTGGCCGGCAGGTAGTCGGGAAGTAGACGCCATCGAATCGTCGGCTGACCCGCAGAAGACCGTAGCGAGCAAACACAACGCGCTCGTGATCACAGGAGCACGTGCGCGTACGTTTCTAGCCATCAGGAAGAGTCTACAAGAGGGAAGGTGATCATGTTGGCTAAGGCAAGTTCGCGGTCGCGGGCGCGATCACGGCCGTGGTGGCGGTCGCGGGCAGGCCCGACGTGGAGCCTACGGAAGCTGGCAGCACTGGGCGTCGTCGCCTTGGCGGCGACAGCCATCGCGCTAGTGCTGTGGGACGCAGGCACCGCGGCAGCGGTTGCCCGACCCGGCGTCGACACAGTCACACGCTACGCGAGCATCGGCAACGACCGAGTCATACTGCTGATACCGGAAGGCATCTGCCCGTCCCTGGAGATACAGCTGCTTCTACTGGACACCGCCACAGAATCGCTACGTTATGCTGAGGATTTCTTCGGCGGTTACCTAAGTCACCCCATAGTTCACCTGTGGCTGAACGCGGGCGAAAAGCCGGAATCAGTCGTACCCCCGACGGGAGCATTCGCCCTGGCGACCTGCAGGGTAACCGACGAAAGCGGGACCGTGCCCCAAACACCCGATGAAGTCAGGACATACTCGTTCCTCATGGTGCACGAATACTCGCACCTCGTTCACATGCTGCATATGCACAGGACGTATCCGGCTCTTGCCGAGGGATTCGCCTCGCTGGCTCCAGAGTACGCGCGACGCGACGGCCTGCAGGACGGCGAACTACGAGAGGCGACACCGGATGACGCTCGGGACGCTCAATGGGTGCTCCCTCCTCACATTACCGCCGCGAGCGCCCTCGAAGCAGGCATTCTCCCCCCTATCCGCCAGATTCTTACCTTGGGGCACAGCGGGCAAGCCTGGAATCAGTGGATGCTTTACACGGTACCCACATCCCTGCTGGGTTTCATAGACGAAGAGTTCGGCAGGCCGACCCTGACCGACATATTCAGGCATTGCCCCGAAGCCACCGGACCTACCGGCCAAGCAGCAGAAGCCGGATCCGCACACCATGAGCTGTTCGATACGTTCGAGCGCTACACAGGAGTCCCCATGGACGAACTTGAGGCCCAATGGCATCGCCGGTTGGCTGAGCTGAACGTCGACAGTCGCTCGGTCGCCGCAGTGAAGCTCCTCAAGGACCTCGACAGAGTGGATATGACCTCGCTCCTGTGGGCCCTGCGCGCTCGCGGCAAGAAGCTTGACCCCGAATTCCTGAAGGCCTTGGCCGAGCTGCGAGCCGATATCTTGAGGTTCGGCTCCCTATCCGTATCCATAACTACGCCGGGTAGTGACATTGCAGCAGGTGACGTAGGACTATCCGAGGAGTCGCTGCCCGAGCGAATCGACCGTCTAGCAGAATGGGCCCATGAGCTGTGGCGGAAGGCCTACGAGTAGCTCGGGGCATGCTGGCGTCTGTAGATGAGCAGTCCCGGGATGCCGGTCAGGGCCGAGCAATAGGCGCAACAGCATGGTAAAATTTAGGCTGTTTGGATTCTGAACGCGTTTTTCCCGATCCGTTCGATTTTGCGACACTACCTGATGCATATTGGAGCGTATAACTGCATAGAAGCACGGCGACGCACCCATAATGGCAGCCTCCCCCAGATCCGACTCCATATCACGGCATTCTGCGCCGCCAGTCTCCGTGAATTTGGGCACGCATCACCAGTGCCTGGAGATACGTGCCCCTTTTTGTACCATTCTATCGCTTCATGCAACCATACGTTCCGTTATGCATCAGCCATTGTCCGATTTCGCGACACATCTGCGAAAATGCGTTCACAAAACGAACATGTCATCAAAAGCCCAGCTCAACCGGCCTATGCACCTAATGCCCAGCGTACGCCGGCAAAACAGCCCTGGCTTGCTTGGTCATCTGCTGCGCTTCTGTCAGCATCGCCCGGATGCGGTCGGGGTGGTGGAATCCAGTGGAGTTTTCGGAAAACGCCCAGTCCCACCTGAACTGCGCCCTGCGGCACAGCCCCACAGTTGCACCAGCACCTGCAGCCTGCCCCACTTGAGCAACTGAACCGTCGGGCGCGCTCCTATTCGGACGATGACGTCCTGCGGAACGAGAGCGAGAGTGACCGCAACATGGCTCAGCTCGTGGACGAGGGTGAGCAGCGGCGCGAGCACCGCTAGGTACACGACGAACCGCAGTAGACTGGTCACCCGAAAACCACCTCCGCGAAGCGAGATCATCCCAACCTTTGGTTCTCCAGGCTCCGCACGTGTCCTGCCGAACGAAGAGAAGGACCCGCGCTGCTTCCGTCTGCAAATCGCGGGTCCTCATCGTACACCCTAAGTCTGAACTACCATCCGGCGACGCGCCCCAGGTTGCCTTCCCCAAGAGAACCTTCCCTAGATTACCTTCCGCCGCTCCCTTTCCTCGTCGGAGACTTCGTCTTCAGCGGGGTACCATTTGACCTTGCCCAGTCGGACGCCGCACACGTCTCCCACCTGGAAATCCCTATGTTCGTGGGTCTGAACTCTGATTTCGGTGTCGCCGATATCCATGCGGTACTCGACGTAATCCCCGAGGAAGACGCGGTTCTTTATCCGCGTGCGATAGCCGCCTTCGGGCGTGAGCTGAATCTCATTGGGGCGGGCGGCAAGCACGGCCCTGTCGTCGTCCCAATCTTCGGGGATTTCGCACTCCAGACTGCTACTCGCTGAACCTGCCGGCCAGACCAGCCCGTCGTGTAGCGCCACAGGCACGAAGTTCGACAGCCCAAGGAAGCTGAACACGAATCTGTTGGCCGGGTTGTTGTACATATTCGTCGGAGTATCGACCTGCTGCACAACGCCCATGTCCATCACGAGCATCCTGTCGGACAGCGCCATAGCCTCCGCCTGGTCGTGTGTCACGTATACGATGGTCAGCCCCAGCTTCTTCTGTAGGTCCTTGATCTCGAAGCGCATGATCTCGCGCAGTTTGGGATCAAGATTCGATAGCGGTTCATCCAGCAACAGCACCTTGGCGTTGGCAACTATGGCCCTGGCAAGGGCAATCCGCTGTTGCTGGCCGCCCGACAGCTCCGAGGGGTACTTCTCTTCCAGCCCGGACAGGCTGGTATGTTTCAGAGCCTGCTTGACTTGGTCTGATATTTCGGCATTGCTCACCCGTTGGATGCGAAGAGGGAAAGCCACGTTCTCGTACACGTTCAAGTGCGGCCACACAGCGAACGCCTGGAACACCATGCCGAGCTGTCTCTTCTCAGGAGGCACGTAGAAGTTCTTCGTCTTGATTGATACAGGCCTGTCGCCCAGCCATATCTCGCCCGACGACAGATCCTCGAACCCCGCGATCATCCTCAGGGTCGTGGTCTTGCCGCATCCTGAGGGCCCCAGGAAGGAGAAGCACTCGCCTTCGCGGATGTTCAGGCTCACGTCATCGACTGCAGTCACCTTTCCAAAAGCCTTTGTAACGAAGAACTTAGTGACGTTCTTCAGTACGACCATGTCCATCACTGCCCCCTCCTTTCGCGCGTGACGAACCTGAGCAGCAGTTCTCCAAGGACAATGATGATGATGGCCACTCCAGCCAGGGCACATGCCTGTACCGTATATCCCTCTTCATTTATGGAGTAGATGGCCACCCCCATGGTACGCGTGAAAGGCCCGTAGAGCAGCAACGAGGTCGTGAGTTCTCTCATGGCCGGCAGGAATATGAGGAAGAAGCCTGCGACCATTCCCGGCCGGATCAGGGGCAGTGTCACGTCGAGAAGCGATTCGAAGTGGCTCGCGCCGCAGGTGCGCGACGCTTCTTCCAGTGAATCGTGCACCTGCTCCAGCGACGCAGAGGCTGATTTCATGGAAAAAGCCATGTAGCGAGCGATGTATGCGATTAGGATAATCCAGATGGTGTTGTACAGGTTCAGGTAGAACGCCCCGCTCCACGTCAAGATAACACCCACTGCCAACACAATCCCCGGTATGGAGTATGGCAGTATGCCGAGGACCTCGAGTACTCCCTTCCCCCTCGGCTGTATCTTGACAATCACGTAGGCGATCATGGTTCCCACCAGCATTGTGATGACTGCCGACGTTATCGACAAGAAGAAGCTGTTCCGTATGGAGTCGCGCGCCATCCTCGACTCGAAGAGCACATACTTGAAGTTGTTCAGAGTCATGTTGGCGAGCTTCATAGGCACACCGTACGCCTTAAGCAAACCGACGCCGAAGATGGTAAAGAGCGGCAGGATTACGGTGATGGCCAGGAACACGAAGCAGACCGCAAGCAGTGGCGCCTTCCAGCCCCTCAGCTTGATCAGCATAGGCCTCATGCTCTTGCCCCTGATTATGTCGTAGCGGCCGGTTCGCAGCACCCGGCGCTGCAATGCCAGCGCCAGCACGACCACGGCCACCAACAGAATCGAGAGAGACGCTCCCTGCCTGATCCCTTCGAAGCTTCCCGAGGCCCGGTAGATCAACTCATAGATCTTGGTTGGCAGCGTGAAGATGCCGTTGGAGAAACCCAAGATCGCAGGAACTCCGAAGTGCGACAGCGACGAAATCAGGATCAGCATGGCGCCTGCCGCGATCGCCGGAACCACCAAAGGCATGGTGATCCTGCGTATCACCGTCATCTGGTTGGCGCCGGCGATTCTAGCCGACTCTTCCAAGGTTGGGTCCATTCTCTCCAACGCCCCGGATACCTGGATAAACACGAACGGGAAGTAGTAGCACAGCTCCACGAAGACTATGCCGGCCAAGGTATTGATGTTGAACAGAGGGGTACGCCCGCCCGTCAGCGCCATGAACATCTTGTTTATGTATCCCGAGCGCGGGGCCAAGAGCAACCCCCAGGCCATTGCCCCAATGAAGGGCGGGAACATGTATGGAATCACAAAAAGAGACTTCATGAGCCCCTTGAGCGGAATATCGCTTCGACCGATCAGCCAGGCGAAGAAGAGGCCGACAACAGTGCCCAGAGTAGTGACTAAGAATGAGATCTTGACCGTGTTCCACATGGCCGCCAGATTATCGGGATCCGTGAGCATCGAAGCAAAAAGACTCCAGTCGAACGACCACTTGTAGAAGAAGACGTTGTACACAATCATTGCCACAGGCAAGACCACGGTGATAATCAGTATTACGGTGGAGATGACAAGCAGCAGCTGGCCGGTGTTGAACCTTGAGCCTTCCATTCTCCTGAGCTCGCTGCCCCTAAGAGACTGACCAGCTCTCACTATGACACCTCCTCCACATCTTCGTAGTAGCGGATATTCTTGATGCTAAGCGTGCAAGCGTCACCCTCGCGGAATGTGCCGTTCCTGAAGGCCTCGTAGGAGTCTTGCTGCACTCGGATCTCGCTATCCCCCACCTGCACACGGTACTCATAGATGTTGCCCAGGTAGATCACACGCGTAACCAGGCCCCTGAGAGCCCCGCCGGCGCCCGCTCCCCCGTCAGTCGCCGCCCTTGCAAGCGCAATGTCCATGGGGCGGCAGGCAGCGTAGAAAGACGTGCTGCCCATGCCCGAAGGCACAGGGTATGGGAATGGGATACGTTCTGAACCATCTCTCACGTGCATTTCGCCGTCGACAATCTCTACCGCGATGAAGTTGGACAGGCCGAGGAACCGGTACACAAAGCTATCCACCGGATTCCTAGATAGCTCCTCGGGCGTCCCCAATTGCCTTACCGATCCGGTCTTGTCCATGACAGCGATTCGGTCGGATATAACGAGGGCGATGTCCTGATCATGCGTGACGTAGATAACGGTAACGCCTGTCTCATTCTGCAACCGCTTGATCTCGAACCTCATCTCCTCTCGGAGATTGGCGTCGAGGTTAGTCAGAGGTTCATCCAAAAGCACCACGTCCTGCGATGCTACCAGCGCTCTGGCCAGCGCCACTCGCTGCTGCTGACCGCCCGAGAGCTGAAACGGCATCCGCGCGGCGTAGTCCGCCATTCTCACCTGCCTGAGGACATCGCTTACCTGCTCCTTAGCTTCTTCCCTGGGCACCTTGCGCTTCTTCAGAGGATACAGCACGTTCGCCTCGACCGTCATATGCGGCCACACCGCGTAGTCCTGGAATACCACACCCACGTTCCGCTTCTCCGGCGGGATGAAGATCCTCCTGTCTTTGCTGGCAACGACTCTGCTGCCGATGGTCACGTCACCGCCGGCCAGCTTCGCAAGGCCGGCTATGGCCCTTAGCACAGTGGTCTTGCCGCATGGAGACGGGCCCAGCAGCGTAAGGCATTCTCCATCCCGCACGTGAAGCGAGAAGTCCCCGATCGCAGTCTTTTTGCCGTATTGCACTGTTATCCGGTCCAACCTGACTTCAGCCATGGGAAACCTCCCTCGCCGGTGATGGACGCCGATACTACTTCTTCCGCATGATCTCGACGAACTTGTCCAGCATATTGTCTTTCTCTGCAACCAGCCTGTAGTCGTCAACCGGCAGAGCGGTGCCAAGAAGCTTATTGAGGTCGACATCGCTCAGCTTGATCTCTGTCCGGATGGGAATGGTGTTGGCCTCTACCAGGACCTTCTGCCCTTCCAGCGAGAGAATGTAGTCATAAAGGATCTTCGCGGCATCAAGGTTCTTCGTGCCCTTGACTATAGCTATGGGGCTCGGAACTACCGACGCGCCGCCCGCGGGATACACAAAGCCCACTGGAGAGCCCTGCTTCATCTGGTCTTTGGCGATGTAGTCGACCGCGATGCTCATGTCCCATTCGCCCGAGCCGACTTTAGTCACAGAATCGCTGGAACCTTGCACCAGCCTGATGTCGTTAGCCTTCAGCGCCTTCAGGAAGTCGTAGCCGTATTTGGCATTCTGCACGAAGGCTGCAACGGTGTAGAGCGTCGTTCCCGAAAAAGCCGGGTCGGTCATCCCCAGCAACCCCTTGAACTTGGGGTTCAGCAGGTCGTTCCAATCCTTGGGAATGTCGTTACCCTTGATGTTGTTGGTGTTGTAGGCGATGCCCAGTCCGACTATTCTCGCCCCGCAGTAGTAGCCGTCCTTGTCTTTATAGATGGCATTGATCGTCTTGGCTTCCGGCGAAACGTACTTCTCCAGCAGACCCTGCTGCTTAAACTCTACGTAGTTCGTGGGCTCGCCCACCCAGATCATATCGGCCGCGATTCCACCCGCCTGCTGCTCCGCGGCGAGCTTGGTGAGAACCTTGCCGGTGCCGGCAGTGTAGTAGTCGAACACGATGTCCGGGTATTTCTTAGCGAAGGCCTTCTGCAACGCCGAGAGTTGAGAATCCTTCATGGATGAGTACAGCATGACTTTCATCTTCGGGGCCCCCACGGTGATGGCCGATGCCAACAGAACACTGAGCACACACAGGATGAGTAGCGCTCTCTTCACAAGTATCACCCTTTCACCTTAGTTGGGATCTTAGCCGCCTGAGTCACATGATAGACCATCGACAGGGCAGCATCATCGTACCGCGGTACTCCGTTCGCTGCTAGATGCGCGAATAGTACCACGGTACTATGAGACTGTGAAGTGCCATTGCCAGGCGTCGGGCGATCGCGGAAGAGGATACGGGCAGAGGTTGTTGTATATTACCTAGGCAGACGCGGCGATATGCCGCCGGACCGACTGTAAGGGAGGAGATGCCAATGAGGAAACAGCCAGCAGTCAGAGCAGCGCTACTGGTGCTGTCGCTGTTGGCGGTTGCGATGGCGCCTTGGGCAAACGCGGCGCCAAGGCCTGAACTAATGGTGTACACCTCGACCAAGGACGTAATCATCGGGCAGCTAAAGGATGCTTTCATGCGCAGGTATCCGGAGATTCAGCTAGATTACTATTCAGCCGGCGCCGGCAAGATCATGGCCAAGCTCGCCATCGAACGTCACGCTGGGAAGATAATGGCCGACGTGTTGTGGACAAGCGAGGTGCCGGACTTCTACCAGCTCAAGGGAGAAGGCTTGCTAGAGAGGTATGTGTCGCCTGAGGCGTCCGCCGTGATCAGCCCTGTGTCCGACCCGGACGGCTATTTCACCGCCGCTCGCCTCAGCACCATCGGCATCTGCTACGATATCACCCGGATAAACAACCCTCCAAGGACATGGGAAGACTTGCTCAGGCCGGAATTTCGGGATGCTTTCGGGATTGCCGATCCAGCGATCTCCGGAACTTCGATGTTGAGCGTCTCTATGATTGTGAAGAACCTGGGATGGGACTACATACGAAAACTGAGGGCTAACGGCGCCAAGATGGGACAGGGCGCTACGCAAGTGGTGGACGACACGGCCGTAGGCGATCTCGCAGCCTGCCTGGCCGTTGACTACATAGCCATAAACAAGATCCTGGACGGAGCGCCCCTGGGCTTTGTGTATCTCGACAAGATTATGGTGATTCCGAGCCCCGTTGCAATTCTGAAAGGCACGCCCAACCCCAAGGCCGCCAGGGCCTTCGTGGATTTCCTTCTGTCAAAAGAGGGTCAGGCTATCGTGGCGGGCGGATATACCCTTCCAAGTCGTCGAGATGTGCCCGTGGCCCGAGGAGTGGGCTTGATACCCGCCGAGGAGGCAGTGAAGAGAGCCATGTCGCTCGACTACATCAAGCTGAGGTCGGAGAAGGAGGAGATAATCGACAGATTCGCCGCAATAATGACGGGCAGATGACAAGCCGCTCATCAGTCGAAGTCGCGATAGTCGCGAAGATTCAGACCGGCCTCCACTGCCAGCAAAGATGCTTGCACCCTGTCGCGCACGCATAGCTTGCTGTAGATACAGCTCGCGTAGTTTTTCACCGTCTGTTTCGCTATGTACGTCTTCTGCGCGATCTCGCGATTAGAGTACCCCTGCGACATGAGAATCAAGACCTGTATCTCCTTGTCGGTCAGCTGGCCGAGCCACTCGGGGTCGGACTCTTCAGGCCGAAGGCCATCGACCTCGGGGACCCCGTACGTGTCCTCAGGCTCCTCGCCCCCGCGAGCGACGGCCGGCCCAGGCGGATGAGCGCGCGGACTGGGCCAGAGAAAGAGAAACACAGCGGTGGCCGCCAAGGCGCCGGCGATCAACCCACCGGCCATGGGAATGGACAGCTCCACCGCGGAAACGCCTCCGCTCGACTCCTCACCGTACAGACCAGCCAATGACACAGGCACGAACGCCCGCCAGCCGGTATCCGAAACAGGCCTGAAGATCACCAGCACGTCCTCGCCTCGTATAGAGCCGGTGAAGCGCCCCTCCGCCCGGCTCACACGCGAGTTCGGGTAGAGCTGTCGGAGCGAAAGCTCCTCGTCGCGCGACGACCCGGAGGCGCTGGGCCCGGAGATGATGCACCCTTCACGATCCACAATGACCGTGTAGTTGGCCTTGACGGTGCCTACCGAGAAGTAGAAGTGATCGTGCAGATAGTCATTGACCACACCGGCGAGTTCGTCAGCGTCAATCATGATAGCCACCACACCCAGCGGTCTCTGCGTAAACAGATGCTTTATTCGCCTGCCCACGATCACGCAGTTCATCCCCGCACGAGCGCAGTTCTCCCCGAAAGCCCACACCGCTTTGCCGTCGGCGCGCATTATCTCCTGGTAGGTGCTGGAGTCGCGTAGAGCCTTGATGTAGGCCGCCGGGAGCGACTCCCGCATGGTCAACGCCTTACGATTCCTGTTGGATTCGTCAAGAAACACTGCATCGTACACGCCGCGGCGGCTGAACGTATACCCTTCCAGGAAATTCGAGAAGGCCTGGTTGTACGGCGCGATTTCGTAGGTGTCTGCAGCAGAGACGTATTCGAGGAGCAGCCGGTTCAAGTCTTGATTGGCCACAAACTGGAAGGTTGCGTCTTCATAGCCTTTGAGGAAGGTCGCAAGATTGGCGACTGCCTGGTCTATCACCAGTGTGCAGTAATCCGTCTCCGTATCGTCTGCCCAGCCTGAAACGCTTGAGTGCCGCGTAGCAGCCAAACCCAAGGCAACCGCCGATACCAGCACGACAACGGCCAGGAGTCGACGTCGATTAACCGCGGCAATTACCCGGCTGAGCGCAGCCGGGAAAAGCGTCACCCCATTTGCAGACACTCCCCTGGGTTCTCTCCGCACTCTGTATTCCATACACGAACTCTCGTTTCCTTCTCTCCCAACCGGGCGAGCGCTCGAGCAAGCGACCGTGCAGAGCTATGCGCCGCTCGGCGCAGGAGGATTCGCGCCAGGTGATGATGAATCCCGCTACAGACTCAGAAGGAGGCGTGATCGACATGAGTGCAGACGGTGAGCAGCGATACGATGCGCCGCCGCGCATCCGCGGTCGAGTCTTCGTGGTCCGCGGCGACATCACCCAGGAGCATGTTGACGCAATAGTCAACGCCGCCAACACTACCTTGCTTGGCGGCGGCGGCGTGGACGGAGCGATACACCGGGCGGCCGGCCCTGAGCTACTTGCCGAATGCCGGACAATTGGAGGCTGCAGAACCGGCGATGCCGTAATAACCCGAGGATACCGGCTGCCCGCCAAGTATGTCATACACACAGTCGGCCCCATCTGGCGGGGCGGCAATGCCGGCGAAGCGGAGCTACTGGCGAGCTGCTACAGCAGTTCGCTCAAGCTCGCGGCGGAGCACGGTGTTCACACTCTCGCATTTCCGTCCATCGGCACCGGGGCGTATGGCTATCCCGTATCGAAAGCCGCTCAGATCGCCATCAAAGCAGTGACCGACTGTCTGCAGACAGATCCATCCATCAACGAAGTGAGATTCGTGTGCTTCGATGAGCGTACCCTAGATGCGTATGAACGTGCGCTGAGCGCAACCGGCCGCTAATTCGCGGGGCCTTTCAGAAACTGCGTCTTCATTCCGCCGGGAGAGAGAATCGTGCTCATCTTCTCCTGCAGGGCGTTGAAGAACGCGGCCGCCCTGGCAACTGCCTCGGCAGGCGCGTCCGGCCCCAGCGCGGACCCATAGGAGATCTCGGTCGTGATGATCCTGCCGGTATCAAAATCATACCATACGGAGATGTCGACCTCGGTATTCATGCCCTGACCGAAGTCGAGTTCGCCGGGGGTTACCTTATGTTCCCTGATAGCGATGCCTCCGACCATCTCCAGCTGCGAATCGAGTGGAATTCCCAGTACGGCCAGTGATGGAAAGTACTCAGCATATACTCCGAGAGTGTTGCCTGTGAGCTTGTCTGCGGCGACTCCCTTGATTGTGCAGGCCATCGAAGCGGCGCTGGAGTGCCGGCCAACTACGCCGTCAATGAAGCCGGCGATATCCTCCTCATAGGAGAATGAGGATTTGACTCCCTCCGCTGCCGTCACTGCATCAGAGGGGACAGCGTCCACGTCGCCCCTGCGGTACTTGAGGTTCAGGTCGACTTTGCTCTCGAGTTTGCCGTCCTTCAACTTGATCCGTAGGCGGAGGCTGAGGTTCTCGTTGCCCAACTCCGCGGAATGGGTGTCGAGGTACATGACCTTTCGAGCCCCTTCATCGAACGGATCCTTGGCTTCGACGACTTGTATGCCCATTTCGGCCGCCAGATCCTTCACAATGCCCCAGCACTGCTTATAGCCGTCGGCCCGGTTGGCAAAGACGTCCGTCTGTATCAGGAGTTTCAACTCCCGACTGTCGGGCGCTACCATAGGCGTTTCGGCTGCGACTGGTGCGAACGACGCCAGCACGAGAACAGCGATCAGTAATCCCAGGCTCCTGCCTGTCAAACGCTTGTTTCTGAGCACTTCTCCAATCTCCCTTCCTGTCTGGCTTCGCGGGATGCCTGAATCCACGCTCAGGCCCGTTGCCTGGCCTTTCCGGCTTGTATTATGGGGATGGCGAACGACAATGCCGCGACCACCAGCAGAGCCACGCTCCCAGGCCTCTGGAATATGGCGGTAGGCCCGGCCATCATCACAGCTCTGCGCAGGTTGACCTCGGCCATCTCGCCGAGTACCGTGCCCAACACCAGAGGAGGCAGGGGATATCCGTACCTCTTGAGGATCCAGCCAAACATGCCGAACCCGAGGCATACCATGACATCCCACATGCTGGAGTTCACTGCGTAACTGCCGATCATAGCGAAAGCGAATATCAACGGGAAGAGTATCTGCTTTCTCACCCGGGTAACGTTGATCCACAGTCGACTGCCGGCAAGCCCTAGGATGAGCATTATTACATTGCCGATGAGGAGAGATGCGAAGAGCTTGTATATGAGCTCGGGGCTTTTCACGAACAGCTCAGGCCCAGGCTGCAGGTTGTGTATCATCAACGCGCCCATGAGCACTGCCGCAGTTGCGCTGCCAGGTATGCCCAGGGTAAGCATGGGTACCAAAGCGCCGCCTACCGATGCGCTGTTCGATGCTTCGGCCGCCGCGACCCCCTCGGGCATTCCCTGCCCGAACTCCTCAGGAGTACTGCTGAACCTCTTCTCCACGTCATAGCTGATGAAGGTGGCTATTGTGGCGCCGGCGCCTGGGAAAATGCCTACAATGGTGCCGATTACGGACGCCCGCAGCATTGACAACCGCAACTTCCAGTAATATCCCAGTGATGGCCATTTGGCCTTCTCGGCGCCGGCCACGGATTCGGACGCGAAATCGAACTTCTCCACTTCGACGAATACCTCGCTGAGCGCCAGCAAGCCGATGAGCATGGGGATGAACTCGAACCCGTCGAATAGGTTCACGTTTCCGAATGTGAACCTGCTGACACCGAGAACAGGATCCATACCGATTGTGCAGATCAGAAGGCCCAGAACGGCCGAGATCGCGCTTTTCAGGGCATTCTGCCCGCCCATGCTCGCAATGGTCGACAGGCCCAGCACCGCCAGGGAGAAGTACTCCGCCGGCCAGAACTTCAAGGCCACTTTGGCCAACGGCCCCGAGAACAGCATCAGCACCAAGATACCAACGGCGCCCCCAACGAAGGATGCCACAAGCGATACGCCAAGGGCCTCCCCTGCCCTGCCCTTCCTAGCCAATGGGTATCCGTCGAACGCAGTTACTACCGCCGATGGTGTGCCCGGCGTGTTTATGGTGACCGCAGTTATCGAACCACCGTAGTTGGCCGCCAGGTATATGGCCGCCAGGTATACCAGAGCCAGCGACGGGTCCATTGCGTAGGTAAACGGCACCATCAACGCAACTCCCATCGACGGTGACACCCCAGGCATCGCCCCTGCCATGATGCCCACGACGATGCCCGCGGCGATCAGAAGAAGGGGTTGCAGGCCCATGAGCGACCCCGCCGCCTTGAGTAATCCGATCAAGCCCTGCACGATATCTCGTCCTCCCGCCTCATCTTCTCAATATGGCCGCCAGCAGCTGACCTGTGGGCAGCGGAACCGACAGCAGCCTGTAGAACACGAAATACGAGAAGGCTACCCAGCCCCCCGCCACCAATGCCAACTTGGGAACATCCCTGTAGCCCAACAGGAACCCGCACATGAACACGAACAGCCCGGCTGAGATGAAGTACCCCGCCCAGGTGATACCAACCATCTTCAGCACAAGCAAGGCCATGAGCAGCAACACCTTGTCCAGCCTGCCGGCTGAGGGATCAGGCGATTCCTTCGCTCTGAACACGCGAACAAGCCTTGCTATGGCCAATGCCACCAGCAGACCCGCCCAAACCCTGGGCACCAGTTCGGCATCTACGCCGGCGAAACTCATGCTGGGGAAGCCATAGGTCAGAGCATACGCCACGAGACCCGTGACTGCCAGAGCGGTATCCAGCGTGATCCTTCCCACGTAATGCCTCATGGAACCTCTACGGGCGAGGACCCAGGCGAGTAGCACGATACATGCTCCGATGAGGGGCAGGATAGCCTGCCCCGATCCCGCAACCCATGAGGAGAACGACTCCACAGCCATTCCTCCGATCCGTCGGGACTACTTGATTATCCCGAACTGCTTGAAGTATCTCTGGGCATCCTCCAGGTCCTTCTTCACAAACCTGGTGAACTCATCCGTCTTGTATGCCACCACCTCAATGGCCTGCTCTTCAAAGAAGCTCTTCCACTCAGGGTCGTTTGCAACCTTCTCCACCAACTCCTGCAGCCACGCGACGGCCTCAGGCGGTGTGCCCTTCTTGACCGCGAATCCCCTCCACATGATCTCGTCGTCTAGGCCGGTCAGCCCCAGTTCCCGGAATGTAGGAGCGTCAGGATACTGCTTGAGCCTCTTGTCTGACGATACTGCACAGACCTTCAGGTCAGGCCTGCCCATGGTGTCTGCCGGGTTCCCCACATAAGCGACGCCCTGCCCGCCCATGAGCGCCGCCATGGCTTTGGGGCCGCTCTCAAACGGGATCCACATCGCGGAGATTCCAGCCCTATCCCATACCTTCATGGCCATCAAGTGATCATTCCCGCCGGTTGAGGGGCCCACCCAAATCTGCTTGCCGCCTTTGGCCTTTGCATCTCTGGCAATGTCGACCCAGTCGCTCGTGGGCAGCTTGCGGTTGGAGATGATGCACTCCGGGTCCTTCATGAGCATAGACGCCCACTCAAAACCCCATACGTACTTGTCAACGCTGCTATTGGTGGACACTACCTGTATGACCACTGATGTTGTGGGGGCAAAGATGGTGTAGCCATCGGCCGGCTGCCCCAGCACGTATTCCATGCCAACGAGGCCGCCCGCTCCCGATCGGTTCTCCACCACGAATACTGCCTTGGTGTATTTGGACGCAACGTCAGTGAACTTCCTTGTAGTGACGTCCATGAGCCCGCCGGGCGCAACATAGTTGATGATCCTAATGGGCTTCGCGGGGAAAGCGTCTTTGGCGGCCGCTCCCGACACAAGACACAGAACGAGTACGGCAGCCACTGCCACGGACAGCACACGCACGCGGTTGTTGTTCATCTAGCTAACCTCCCAAATCATCTTTTCGGCTCCCATAGGTTGGAGCCAACTGCTAGCTCTGAAACAGCCGGAACATGAGGCCGTGCCTCAGCCCTCGATCACTCATGGTAAGCTCAGCGACGTCCAAACACTCCATGATGCACCTGACTATGCAGGCGCCTCCGATGATCACTTCGGCGCGCTTGGGCTGGAGACCTACGATCTTCCGCCGCTCACCCAGCGGCATTGAACAGAACAGTCTGATCAGCTCGTCCACATCATCCCGGGCAAGGGCAGCGCCCTGTATCAGATTGGGATCGTACTGCGCCATCTTGAGTTTGACTGAACCCATGGATGTTACGGTTCCGCCGATACCGATCAGCCTGTTAACTGGGCGCGCAGCTCCGACACCGTTGGCCGTTAGCGCCTCGAGTACGAACGACATTGCGGTCTCCACCTGCACCGGACTAGGTGGATCCCCTGCAAGGCACTTGTCGGAGACCCTTACCGCTCCTAGGTCGACACTGAACCTGCGATCGATACCGGCATGCCCTCCAAAGATAAACTCCGTGCTTCCGCCGCCGACGTCACACACCGCCAGTCGCCCCGCGGAAGCGCCAATGCCTGACAGGACTGCGAGATACGCAAGCTCGGCCTCTTCCTCTCCCGGGATCACCCGCACCTCAACGCCTGATAGCTTCTGTGCCGCAAAGACAAAGTCGGTTGCGTTCTTCGCAGCTCTGAGGGCCATGGTGCCCACCGCCACGATCGCCTGCGCCCCATTACTGCGGGCCAGTTCAGCGAAGTCGGCTACTGCCTGTGCATTGCGGGCGATTGCCTCCGGTTGCAGAATACCCGTATCGCCCATGCCCTCGCCTAGTCGGGCAATGTTGTTCCTGTCAATGACACTCACGAGACTGCCGTCTGACGCGCGTTCGGCGACATACAGCTTGATGGAATTCGTTCCAATGTCGATCACTGCTTTTCTGTCCATTTAGTCCATCCCCACAACACGTTTCATGGCCGTAATGTAGTTGATGTTCTCGAAAGACTCCAGGCCGAGCCGGCGTACGGTCTCCATCACCAGCGCCGGATCCTGATGTTCGATGCAAATGGTCTGCAGATGGATGAAGTTGAACTCAGTCGTGGCAAACTCGGCAGTACAGCCGTTGATAGTGAGCCCATGTCGTCGCTTGCTGACGTTCACCGCTGCAAGATCCGGATGAGGCTTCACCATCTCTTCAATGAACTCATCGCAAGTATACAGCTGCTTGAGATCAGATGGGACGGCTACCCTCAGAATGCCCAACAACTTCACGAGATTCTCCCGAGTCAGCGGGAACTGCTCCTTCATGATTGGACGCCACTGCTCCAGGCCGTCGTCGTTCACGGCCTGCAGTGACTTGACGTCCATCAGGCCGTCGCGTATCTTGGTGTTCTCGTCGCTTCTGCGTGATAGTACATATACTTCCTTGCTCTCCCTCAGTTTGGCCTCGCCGCAGCTCAGCACTTTGGCGCCCTCGGCGTCCAGATCTTCCGCGAAGGTGCGCCATTCCCATCTGGGGATTATCACACTGCCCAAGTATCATCCCTCCGTCCACATGGTGGGTTAACGTCTGCGGTTCACGGCAGTCGAACCATTGCTGTATGCCACTGCTATCCGCCTGCTGTGATGTAGATGCACGAAGCGTGCCAAGTACGCGACCCGGCATGAAGCGGGCATTCAGTGACAGCAAGGTGAAGAAATGCGCCTCTGGTAGTTCACAATGAACGGTTCATGGGTTCAGTGTGATACTATGGATCAAGAGGCTGTCTGTCTTGGCAAGGCGCACCACATCCACTTAACCACAGGAGGAAGCAGCCATGCCATCATCAAAAGCGATCCTGTTTGTGGCCACGAATGACGAACTCGCCAGCATCGCCAGAGAAGTCGCGTCCAACACGGAGGACTCGGTAAAGGTCGAGATCGTGATGGGCAACCCAATGAGCGCGCTGGAGATTGCGCGTGACGCCGACAGGCACGGTTTTGGCGCCATAGTGAGCCGGGGAACAACATCGCGCATAATGTCCGGCAGCGGTGTGGCCATTCCGGTCATACAGGTAAGGGTGACCGGCTACGATGCCGTACGAGCACTGCTTGCCGCCAAACGCCATGCCCACCACGTGGGAATCGTGGGGTCCGATGACATGATTCGGTGGCTGGACGGGCTCGGCGGTCTGCTCGGAGTGGAGGTGTCCACGCGTTTTGCGGAATCTTGGGAACAGATCGGCGCCGCCATCAGGTCCTTAAGAGACGAAGGCGTTGGCGCCATCGTGGGATGGAACCTGGTTCAGCGCAGGGCAACGGAGATGGGACTGCCCTTCGTGCCGCTGAGCTCGGGCAGAGAGGCGGTTCACGATGCGCTTGCCGAGGCTCGATCGGTCGCGAACGCCAGATGGCGCGAAGCAGAGCGTGCGGAACGGCTCAAAGCGATACTCTCTTCGGTGACAAATGCAGTTGTGGCAGTGGATTCCGACGGCGCCATAACCCACTTTAACCAGGCAGCGGAAAGCATGGTAGGCATCAGTTCGGACCAGGCCATAGGGCGGCACATTTCCACGATCCTGAAGTCCGAACAGACCGACAGATTGCGTGTGGACAGTGAATCCAGAGGAGAATGGGTAGAGAAAGTCGGATCCCTCACAGTGCTGGCCAGAAGCGAGACCATAGTAGTGGACAATCGCGTGGCAGGAGCAGTGTTCAGCCTGGACGATGTGACACGAATACGCGAGCTTGAGCGCATAGTACGAGAAGAGGTGCGCGACACCGGCCACATGTCGAAGCACAGGCTGAGCGATATTGTGGGCACAAGCGGCCGAATGGCAGAAGCAGTTGAGCTGGCCGAGCGCTTCGCCAAGGTAGACTCCACCGTGCTGATCGAGGGCGAAACCGGCACAGGCAAGGAGCTCTTCGCTCATGGAATCCACTCCGCGAGCGCACGCAGAGATGGGCCGTTTGTCGCCGTGAACTGCGCTGCGATACCCGAAACCCTCCTTGAGAGCGAGCTCTTCGGCTACGCACCGGGCGCTTTCACCGGAGCGCGGCAGTCAGGTAAGCCCGGACTGTTCGAAATGGCCCACCGAGGCACCATGTTCCTCGATGAGATCGGCGAGATGTCCGGCCCGCTGCAGGCGCGACTCCTCCGCGTGCTGCAGGAAAGGGAGACTATGCGCGTGGGCGGTGTGAGGGTGATCCCAATCGACGTACGGGTTATTGCCGCCACAAACAAGGACCTATTCGGCCTAGTTCAGCGGGCGGAATTCCGCGATGACTTGTTCTACAGGCTGAGCGTGCTGAACTTGCACATACCCCCCTTGCGCGAACGACCGGAAGACCTCCCCTTGCTGGCAGAACACCTGATGCGCTCAGTCGCGGCGCGACTGCAGCGACGGCCCAGGCGTTTCTCCTCTGAGGCCGTCACTGTACTGCAGGACTATTCCTGGCCGGGAAACGTGCGTCAACTCGAAAACACCATCGAGCAGCTCGTAGCTGTGGGCGAAGAACGCCAGCCAGTGGAGCGAGCCGAGGTAGACAGGGTCCTCGCGCGATATGCCGCCTCCGGCGGACGTAGCCCACAGAGCGGAAGCGCGCCCGCAGTCGGGAACGCAACGGCGGCACTAACCCCAGCAAGGGAGCCTGATGGCGCATACGAGAACTCCAGCCTAAGGCAGATCGAAACCGAAGTCATCCTCCGAACACTGGAGGAAGCCGGAGGCAACAAGGCTGAAACCGCGCGGAGGCTCGGCATAAGCAAGACTACCCTGTGGCGCAGGCTGAAGCAGATAGACGCGAAAGGATAGCAGCTCTGTTCGGCTTCGCTGGAATCGGCGGGGGTCTGCCGGCCCGGCCGGGATTCGCCGGGCGCCTCCCTACGCTCGGAGACGCCGGTCGTTGGTGAAAGCCACGCTACACAGGTCTTTGGGCAAAACGGCGTTTAGCAGGGAGTTAGCGAACCTATATCAAGACAGTACAGTTTTTGTGCCGACCTTGCTAGAAACAGTACGGTTTCGCCGCCAGGAAGGAAAGAAGTGGGCTATATTGGGGTTACCTGGAGAGCTGGAGGCTGTTTAAGGATCCTTCCGGATATACTCAAGAACAGATGCGCGCAACTAAATTCTGCCAACCGCCTCTGCCTGCGGATTTGCTAAGGCTGCAACCCCAGAAAACGGAGGCGCCGCCAGCGGCGCAAATCCAGACAACTCATGCCTGTTCAACCGTGCCGGATCTGTGAAGGTTGCTCGAAAAACCTTCTCAGATATGAACAGGATGCCTCAGAACCCCGTTAGGGCCAACCACAGCGTCCGCAGCCTCCCACTATCGGCCAGCGCGAGGTTGCGGACGCAGAGGATAGAGAACGCTGCGCTTACATGATCAGTCTGCTCGACTACCCCTTGCTGACATGCCTGATCTGCGTGACCGGCCTTACCGGCCGTGCCTCTATGTACCCACGGTAACCCATAGGGGCAAGCTGGAATCTGGGCGCGTCTTCGTCTGCCCACTCAAACCCGTAGACCTCGGGATTGTACCTTTTCATGACCTCCCAGACGTCCCCGATGGCCTCCTGGAAGCGGCAATCGTCATACGGCTCGCCTTGAAAGACCATCATCTTACACGGAGGTAGATCCATCAGCTCGAACCCGTCCGGAAGTGCGCCGGAGTAATCGGCAGGAACCTCTACGCCCTGAACGTACGTGGACGTACCCGGCTTTATCATGCCTTTGGGCAGCCACATTCCGATAGGCTCATACATCGCTTCCTTGATATGCGACAGAACATCCCACACGTCGCAGCCTACCTCGCCGCAGTACTCGAAGTAGTGCGTAGCCTTGACTCCCCGCTTCAGGATAACCTTCCTTGCCGGACGTTCAACAACCTGGACGAATACGGTCTTCGCGGCCTCATCTGCAGCCATCTCGATCTCCCCTTTCTGAAGCTTGAGGTAGCGATCGCGCGCACGTACTCGAACGGGGTCTTGCCAGTCAACTCCTTGAAAACCCGCGCGGCGTGCCGTTGTTGCGAGTACCCTGCAGCCCGAGCCAGGTCGCTCAGGGTCATCGGGTCTCGGATGTGCGCCTCTATGTAGTCCTGCATACGCTGCACACCGTCCACAACATCCCACCGGTCCACGCTCTCACCTGCCGCAGAAAGACTATCATCCGGCGGATCGACCGTCTTGACCTGGCTTGCGGATAAGCAACTCGTGTGTCAAATTCGGCATCGTCGATTGCGCTCCTTCAGGCTTGCTCCCCGACTGCCGGGCCGGGGGACAAAACGAGTTTTCTATTTCCGGATAGCTTGTATTGCAGGAACACACCCAACTCTGCGAGAATTCTCGCCGCAGATGGTACCAAAGCAGAAAGGACGGTGACTACCGTGCTAGGCGTCCGACGCATACGATTGACTCTGCTGCTGACAACGGTCTGTTTAGTTGCGCTGTCGGCCAACGTTCTTGGCTCATCTGTCACGCTCGTGACCGGAACCACATACGATGCTCAGCTAGTAGGTTTCTTCACATTCAACGACGTGGATCACTTCGTATTCCAGATGGCTGACGGATCCCTAATGGCATACTCAAGGGCGGAGATAGCATCCATACAGATCAATCCCGGCAAACCGCCGGCGAGCGGCATCCCCCTGGGGCAGACAACACAGCCTCCTGCAGGGACGCAGCCGTCCACGGCAACACAGCCACCGGCCGCGACGACACCTCCATCAGCTTCGCCTGCTCCGGCATTCGATCTCTCCGGAACATGGAGCATCAACGCCAACCGGTCGCAGGGCACGCTCTCGATCACACAAAGCGGGACAACCCTGTCAGGCACGGTGCTTGGCAACCCCCTCGGAAACGGCAGGGTGCAGCCTGACGGCACAGTCAGTTTCGACCGGCTCATAGGAAACACCAAACAGGTCTACACAGGCATAGTTGCTCAGGATCCATCGGGCGGCTTGACCATGCAAGGCACCTTCGACTGCCCGATCACTGGCGCGAAAGACCTGCCCTGGAGCGCCGTCCTAGCGAAACCGTCGTCGGGCCCGGCGACTACAGCACAACCCCCGACCGCCACGCAGCCTACGGCGCCTCAGCCTGCGTATTTGCGGGCGGAGCGTGAGCCCAATAACGATATCGGCAGCGCAAACCCGATAGCGATAGCGACAGATGTCACAGGGGCCATCGCCACCAGCGGCGACGTCGATGTGTACAAGGTCAGCGTGCCCACGCATGGCACTTTCCACGTAACGTGCACACAGCCTGCCGACTTCTACATGGCAATACTGAACGAAGCAGGAACTCAGCTTGCAGGAGGCGATCTGGGCACCCCCACGAAACCGATGGTTCTTGATACCGACGTATTCGAACCGGGCAACTACTACATTCTTGTCCGCGGATACTCAAGCTCACACAAGTCCGATACGCCGTACACTCTGAGGGCCGAATTTCAAGAAGCCCGCGACGCCTTCGAGCCCAATGACAACATCCAGCAGGCATTGGCCGTCGTGTCGGGCAAGCAGTTCGATTCCTTCATCTATCGGCCGGGAGATGTAGACTACTATCGGATAGACGTATCGTGGCCGGCCAGCATCAAGGTGGCGTCCACCCAGCCGGCAGACTACCATCTGTCTATCGTAGACAGCTCCGGCACGGAACAGCTATACGGAGGCGACCTCGGCGCTGCCGGATCAGACATGCTCCTTGAGGGCGATGTGTACGAACCAGGCACATACTACGTAGTGATGCGCGGCTACAGTGCCGGCTACTACAACATGCACACTCCGTACACCATGACCATTACCGTCACGCCCGGAGGACCCGACCGGTTCGAACCCAACGACGCGCCGGAGCAGGCCTCCGTACCGCCTCTCGGGCAGCCGTTCACGGCCTTCATATCCCGCCCGGGCGACAAAGACTACTACAAGGTGAACATCGCCGGTCCGTCGCAGATAGTAGTGGAATCCGATCAGCCCGCCGACTACTGGATGGGCATACTCAGCCCTGACGGCGCCACCGTACTGACAGGAGAAGACTACGGAGGCGTAGGGAACCCGATGGCGGCAGCGCACTATGTGTTCGAGCCCGGCGCCTACTATGTGCTGATGCGCGGGTACAACACAAACTACTACAACATGCACGTTCCATACAACATGAAGATCGACGTCAAGCCGGCGCTGAAGGATCCTGCGGAACCCAACGACTCGGCAAGCCAGGCCAAAGGCCTTCAGCTTGGGCAGCCGGTAAGCGGCGTCATACCCATCGAAACCGATCAGGACTGGTGGTATTTTGACACTCCGCTTCTTGGCAAGGTTCGGATCACGTGTACACAACCTGCCGATTTCCGGCTCAGGGTCGTGGATTCTGCAGGGAATGACGTAACCAATCAGGATCTTGGCGGCAAGGGGGCATTCATGGACCTCACACTGCAACTTCTGCCGATGTCCAGGTACTACGTAGTTGTGCAACCCTGGTCGAGAGGTCATTTCAACATGCACGAGGCATATCAACTGACCGTTAGCACTGCAAGGTAGACCCAGCGCAGCGGCGTGCTTCCCTGAGGAGCACGCCGTTTCCGCAACATGGACTATACCTGAACCATGTATCTACTATGCGTCGAGCACGTGTGTCAGACCTTTTCCGAGACTATGATCGCGAAGTAGTAAACGACATTCCGCGAGCGCCCCCGGCGTATGCGTAGGTATCCTGCAGGATACTGACAAGACTTCCGGTATTCTTCGGGCTCGAAGCTGCATGACTCCTGCAGGTTATTGGCAACCATGCTCTGGGCCGCCCTCCAGGCTCTTGCGTCAACCAATCCCTGCAATGCATCGAGCTCGCCGGAACGCCGCACTTTAGCACAGGCTTTACTCCTCCCTGCATTCTGCCACAGGTCCACAACAGGCCTGCCGGCGACGAATGAGTTCTGAACGAAGCGTATTCTCCATCGTATGCGGCATGCCTTCAGGTCTCGAAGATGATTGGTTTTCGACGATCTCGTGTGCCGGCCGGAGGAACCGTAACCGTCGCTGGCGAACAGAACCAGCGAGAGTGGTACTACGGGCGAAGCTGCATGATGTGGGGTGCAACGACGAAAACCATGGAACGTATCATACTGTTTAGTGCGATTGCGGTCGAGCTTGTATTTGCAGCATATTGCATTCGCTCACGATCATATCAGTCGACGACCAGAAGCAT
>JAGVTS010000119.1 GCA_019136685.1 Bacillota bacterium
TAGGCGGGGAGTTGTTCTCCGCTGTTGATGTCGCCGCTGCTGAGGAGCTGTTCAGGACGATGGTGCTTGTTCCGCTCGGCATCGATTCGTCCGGTGCCTGATGCACCGGAGCGAAAGGGGTGGCTGACTTGGGTTCAATAAGGACGATCACTGCCAACTGCAAGGACTGTTACAAGTGCGTTAGGTATTGCCCCATGAAGGCGATACGGGTAGCGGGCGGTCATGCTGAGGTAATCGATGAGCTCTGTGTGAAATGCGGTACGTGTGTGCGAATGTGTCCGCAAGGAGCCAAGCAGGTTGCGGATTCCAAGGGCGCGGTGAGGGAACTGCTTGCGTCGCACGCGCAAGTGATCTTGTCGGTCGCGCCCTCATTTGTTGCATCCTTTGCCGGCGCCTCGGCAGTGTCTTTCGCGGCTGCCGCCAGGAAACTGGGGTTCTCTGAAATCTTCGAGACGGCGGAGGCCGCTCAATACGTGGCGCTCAGGAGCCTTGAGATGGTGGACGCCTGCGCCTCGCCAGCCATCGCGACGAGCTGTCCGGTTGTTGTCAACCTGGTGGAGCGCTACTACCACGATCTTCTGGATCATCTGGTTCCAGTGGCGTCTCCCATGGTGACCCACGGGCGCATGATCAAGTCATGCAGGGGGCCGGAGGCCAAGGTGGTTTTCGCGGGGCCCTGTATCGCCAAGAAAGACGAAGCCGGCAGGGCGGAGACCTCGGGGGCCATAGATGCTGTGCTCACATTTGAGGAACTGCGCGACATGTTTGAGCAGGCCGGGATTGATCCTGCCGACTGTGCGGCCGACTCCGATCATCCCGCCTCACCCGGCGGCGACCCCGGGCCCGGGCGTGCGCGGCTCTTTCCGATAGAGGGCGGCATGATGGCCACTGCCGGAGTATCCAGCGACATGATAGGCGGGCCTGACCTGTGCGTCACGGGAATGGACAATGTCGTCGCGCTGCTGGACAATCTCCATCGCCAGAAGGGCGTTCGGCTAGTGGAGATCATGGCGTGCTCGGGGGGCTGTGTTGAGGGGCCGGGCATCTCATCTGAGATCGATGCATGGAGCAAGAAGCGCATGGTGATGGAGTACGCTGAGCAAACCACGTTGGGTCTTGCGGAAGGTAGCCTTCCTTCTCCATCGTCTGAGCTGCTCCAAGTGGGATTTTCCCGGCGGGAAGTGGACTTGCCCGAACCGACTGAAGAGGATATCCGCGCCATTTTGGCCAAGACCGACAAACTCAGTCCGTCGGACGAACTCAACTGCGGAGCGTGCGGCTACGACTCCTGTCGGGAAAAAGCCATTGCGGTCTTCCGGGGGTTGGCCGAGGTGGAGATGTGCATTCCCTATATGCGCGCGCGGGCGGAGTCCATGTCCAACTTGATAATCAACTCTACACCCAACGGGATCGTGGTGGTCGACCGCGACCTCGCGATAGTGTCGGTCAATCCCGCCTTCGAGCGTATCTTTGGCGTGAAGGCCGATGACTGCCTGGGCAAGGATATCGGCATGCTTATGGATCCGGCATCGTTTGAGCATGTGCTGAAAACGAGAGAGCCGGTTCGTACAGGCGAGTCGCATCTGGGCGGATCGCTAATGACTTCTCAGCTCCTGTTCTACGTTTCGGTGCGGGATGTAGTAGTTGCGCTCGTCAATGACGTAACCAGCGACTACACCAGGACTAGAGCCATTCAGAAGGCTCGGGATGAGACGCTTGAGAAGGCCGGTCGGGTGATCGATAGGCAGATGCGAGTGGCGCAGGAGATTGCGGGGCTGCTAGGTGAGACCACAGCTGAGACCAAACTCCTATTGACGCAGCTCATCAGGCAGATGCAGGATGAGGAGTTGGACGAGTGATGGAGAGACTGCATGTTGAGGTTGCAAACCTCTCTATCGCAAAGCATGGCGAAGAGCTGTGCGGCGACCGCGTGGAGATCGCTCGAAACGGCGGCGGCGTGACTGTAGTGCTCAGTGACGGGCTGGGCTCGGGGGTGAAAGCCAACATCCTCGCGACCCTTACAACTACCATTGCCGCGAGCATGCTCAGGGGCGGCGCCGCAATAGAGGACGTGGTCGACACGATAGGTCACACCCTGCCCATATGCAAGGTGCGCCAGGTTGCCTACTCAACCTTTACGATTCTCCAGGTAGACTCGGACGGCGATGCATACCTGGTGCAGTTCGACAATCCGGATGCCTTCTATGTTTCGGATGGACGTGTGGGCTGCGTGGACTGTGTCCAGCGTCGGGTGGCGGACAAGGTCGTGAAGGAGGCGCGGTTCAGGGTGCGCGCCGGCGACCACCTG
>JAGVTS010000197.1 GCA_019136685.1 Bacillota bacterium
GTGGTTTGGTGGGTGCAAGTTATCTGAATTCGCGCCGGCAACGGCGCATCCGTTTTCTGGAGCCAGGCCCGCGGCAAATCCGCAGGCAGAGACGGGTTACATAATATGGCCACGTGCGCATATCTCCCGAACCTCCCCGGGAAGGCCCCCAGACGATCTCCGATTCCCCAGGAAGCCCCAAATCCGACCGATTTCCTCCCCTGCCCGTAAAAACCTAGTACTTTCTGAATAGGCTCCGCGGAAAACCGTACTCTCTTCTCATAGGTTCGCTAACGCCCTGCTACACAAGGGTTTCCCTAAAGGCCTGCGCAAGGCTATTTTCACCGGAAACTGACGCCTCCGAGCGCAGGCAGGCCTCCGCGCATTCCTTCCATCGATGTGGGTAATGCATGGATGAGAACCATATGGTTCTGCACGCACAGGCTTCCCCGACCGCCCTGGGCATTGGGGCCCGATTCTCCAGAACATTCGTGATGGACGAACGTGCAGCTAGGACCGGTATAAGAAGACGGCGCTCCAATAGTGGGCCGACGGGGATCGCCGTCGGGGGGCTTACCGTCCCCAAAACGCGCCCCGATTTCGCCCCAACGTCCTGAAGCGTACGGTGCGTTCAAATCGAAATCGAAGCAAGGCAGAACGCCTTGCGCTCTGCCCTGCTCGGGCTTTGGGTCATTAGGTCATCGGGTGGATCAGTGGCCTAGACTGTACTTCCCGGCCAATTCGGCCCGGGGATGTTGCCTCCCAGGTGACCGGCCGGCTGATTCAAGGGCGTGCTAGCGCCTACTCCCAGGTTGGACTGCAGTGGGTTGAGATGCGCCGCTCCACCCGTTGTAGTTGCCCATGGACCAACTGCTTCTGAGAAGCCGTGCTTTACTCCGGCCGCGGTTGTGGCCGCGAGCGACGCCTGCGCTGCCTCTATCATTCTGCGGACCATGCCGCCGCCCACTGAACCGCAATCGCGAGAGGTCATGTCGCCCCAATATCCACCCTGGATGTTATGCGTGGGGACGTTGAGTTCGCTTGCGACCTCCCACTTCATCTGCTCCAAAGCCTGCCGCGCCTGCGGCACCAATGTCCGCTTGCTTTTGCGACTCGCTGGCATGCCTTCACCTCCCTCGAGTTTCTGAGTACATTCTTTGCACAGGTCATCGGGCATATGTTAGCTAACGCGAGGTGCTCAGAACGCTTCCTTCCACCCGCGTGAAAAGTTGACGAACCTGTATGCTTGGTATATGCTCAAAGTGCCTACAACTTCATTATTCTAGTTCCATCTGGGTGGAGTGAACTTTATGACGTCTTTCGTGGGGCTTGTACTAGCGGCAGGGCTTGGCAAGCGAATGAAGTCATCCTTGCCCAAAGCTCTTCACCAGGTTGCCGGGCAGCCCATGATTGACCACGTAATCGGTACGCTTATCAAGTCTGGCGCCTCGCGAGTGATCACTGTGGTGGGCCATGAAGGCCACATCCTCCAAGAGCACCTGGCAGGGCGATCTGAAACAGTATGGCAACACGAGCAATTGGGCACCGGCCACGCCGCCGCACAGGCAGGGCCGGCGCTTGCTGGTTATGCCGGGAATGTTATCGTCATTCCCGGCGACGTCCCTCTCCTGTCGGCATCTGCCATTCAGAACCTTGTTGAGGCGCATGAGACTCGCGGCTACGCCGCCACAGTTCTCACCATGGTCGTGGATGATCCCGATGAGTACGGCAGGGTGGTCAGGGATCCGTCAGGCCACGTGAGTTCCATAGTAGAATACCGCGATGCGTCGGATGAGATTCGTGCTGTGCGCGAGGTCAACACCAGCGTTTACTGCTTCAATAACCATAATCTGTTCAATGCGCTTCCTTTGCTGTCAAATGATAATCAACAGGGCGAATACTATCTCACCGATGTGATATCTGTCCTGATTTCTCAGAACCTGCCGGTTGGCGCAGTTGCATTGGACGATGCGTCCGAAGGGATGGGCATAAACTCTCGGGTGGGGTTAGCCGCCGCCGAACAGGCGATGCGCGACCGGAAACGGCGGTCGCTCATGGAAGACGGCGTAACACTGGTAGATCCGGCGAGCGCGTTCATCGATACACAGGTCACGATCGGGCGCGACACCGTGATCATGCCGTTCACCGTCATATCCGGCAGTACATCCATCGGCGAATCATGTAGTATCGGCCCATATGTCCACATTCGCGATTCAGCTATCGGTGATGGATGTAATGTTGGCCCGTTTGCCTTCGTGCGCCCTGGTACTGTGCTGGGCGCCCGAGTCAAAGTGGGTGATTTCGTGGAGGTCAAGAACAGCAGGGTAGGAGAGGGCACCAAGATTCCGCACCTCAGCTACATCGGCGACGCAGTGCTTGGGGCGGGCATCAACATCGGCGCCGGCACTATTACCTGCAATTATGATGGCGTGGCCAAGCACACTACTGTAATCGATGACGGCGCTTTTGTCGGAGCAAACTCTAACTTGGTTGCTCCTGTGCGGGTGGGGCAGAATGCCTACATTGCCACCGGTTCTACGGTGACGACCGATGTTCCGGCGGAGGCGCTTGCCATAGCCCGGGCGCGTCAGGAGAACAAGGACGGGTGGGTCGCGAAGCGAAGGGCGGCCCAGGCTGCCAAGGAGGAGAAGAAGTAATGCTTTCTTGCCACCGGAAACTGAAGGTCTTCGCATGTAACTCCAATCCGGAGATGGCGGAGGAGATCGCGGTCAACCTGGGCACTACGCTTGTGAAATCGTGCGTCGGAAGGTTCAGCGACGGCGAGATACGTGTGCAGATACATGAGAGCATCAGGGGCGCGGACGTATTCGTGATCCAGTCCTTGAGCCGACCAGTTCATGATAACATCATGGAACTGCTCATAGTTGTCGACGCGTTGAGGCGCGCGTCGGCCCGCTCCATCACAGCAGTGGTGCCGTATTATGCATATGCGCGGCAGGACCGCAAAGCGCAGCCCAGGGAGCCTATTGCGGCAAAGCTCCTGGCCAACCTGCTAACGGCGGCCGGGGCGACGAGGGTGCTTACCATAGACTTGCACGCTCCGCAGATTCAGGGCTTCTTCGACATCCCGGTGGACCACCTGAAGGCGGCCCCCATACTTGCGCAGCACCTGGACGCGCGTGGGCTGCGCGGATGCGTGATAGTGTCGCCGGATGTGGGCGGGGTCACTCGAGCAAGGGTGATTGCCGAGCATCTGGATGCTACCTTGGCGATTGTGGACAAGCGTCGACCGCGGCCCAATGTGTCGGAAGTCATGAATATCATAGGCGAAGTCAAAGGCAAGCCGTGCGTGATAGTGGATGACCTGGTCGATACTGCCGGAACGATAGTCCAGGCTGCTGCGGCATTGCTCGATTCGGGCGCCACAGAAGTCCGCGCGTGCTGCACTCATGGGGTGCTATCGGGGCCGGCGATAGAGCGCCTGAAGTCGTCGGTGATACAGGAACTGGTGATCACAAACACTATTCCGGTGAGCGCCCACGATAATATCGACAAGATTACGGTTCTGTCGGTGGCGCCTCTCTTTGCCGAGGCCATCCGGCGGATATACGAAGAGCTCTCCGTGAGCATACTCTTTGAGTAGCAGGCCGCAGGGTGCTGACTCGAGACTACGCGGGCGGCAGGTAGTGAGATGTTTCTGATAGTCGGGCTCGGTAACCCCGGATCTCGGTACGAGTGCACACGTCATAATGTGGGGTTCATGGTTCTCGACCGCCTTGGGCGCGAATTCGGAGTCGCCTTCCGAAAGGCGCCCTATCACAGCCTCGCGGCTCGTGCCAGGGTATCCGGAAATGACTTGGTCCTCATGAAACCTCAGACATATATGAACAACAGCGGTATCGCTGTTGCAGAAGCGGCGCGGTGGCACAAAGCCGGCCCCGAGTCGCTGATTATTGTGTACGACGACATGGACCTTGAAGTAGGACGGTTGCGCATACGCGCAAGGGGCAGCGCCGGTGGCCACAACGGGATGAAATCCATCGTGGAGCATGTGGGAACCGAAGAGATCGTCCGGCTGCGACTGGGTATTGGACGTCCCGATCCGTGGGATGACCCTGTGAATTACGTAACCGGGTCGTTCCGCAGGGATGAGCTTCCTATTATGTCGGATGCGATTATGTGCGCGGTCCGTGCCATACTATGTACTGTGGAAGAGGGCGTGGACGCCGCACAGACGCGCTTCAACTGAACACGTTCCCATGGGTACGTTCCCAGCCGAGGCCGGCGCTGGGCTATGTTGCAATTCGCTCGGTCGCCTTGGAGGTGTGGGCTTGACCGGGATTCTGAGCATCTTGCTTGAGTCCAAGACCTTCTCAGATGTGCTGAGAAGAGTCACCCGCGGTGTGAACAGGACTCACATTGCAGGTCTATCCGGCTCGCGAAAGTCGTTGTTCATAGCGGGCTTGCTTTGGCATACTCGAAGAACAGTGTTTGTTGTGACTCCGAACCAGTTGGAGGCGGACGCGATCGCGGGCGACCTGACGGTCCTGGCCGGACAAGACCGGGTATTCGCCTTCCCTCCTGTCGACATGATGCCTTATGAAGAGGCGCCGCTCAGCGCAGATCTTTCGGCCGCCCGCACGAGAGCGCTGGTGTCGCTCATGGAGGCCGGACGCCAGTGCGCCGTCATTGCCCCCGTGCGCTCCCTGGGCAAGCGGATCGTTCCGATCTCGGTGTTCCGGGAACACGTATTCCGTCTTCGCCAGGGCGACACCTGTGACCTGGACGAGTTGGCCGACCGCCTTGTTGCCGCCGGTTATGAGATTCTGCCAAAGGTGGAGGCGCGCGGTCAGGCCAGTGTGCGCGGCGGCATAGTCGACGTATTCCCGCACGACGCCGATTCGCCGGCCCGGATAGAGCTGTTCGGCGACGAAATTGAGTCGATAAGGTCATTTGACGTGAATACGCAGCGATCGAGCGGACTCATGCACGAGGCGCTGATAACCCCGGCCCGCGAATTCCTCTACGACTCTGAGCGGCTAAGCCGTGCGTGTACGGCGATCCGAGGTGAACTAGAGCGTGTGGAGCGTGTTGAGCGCACGGAACGTGCCGACCGCACGCAGCCGAGGTTCCAATCACAGCTACGAGAGCGAGTTGTGCACCATCTGGAGCGCTTCGAGACTGGCGCTCGCTTTGACAATGAGGAACAGTATCTGCCGTTCTTCTATCCCGAGAAGACTTCGGTAGCCGATTGGGCGCCCGACGCGCTCTTCGTCATCGACGAGCCTGTGCGGGTAGAGGAGGCCCTCGATGGATACGAGGCTGACGTGCGGGAGACGTACGCGAGCCTGCTTCAAGCGGGCATGGTTCTGCCGTCCCAAGCGGAGTCGTACCTGAGCGACCGGGACATCGCCGCGTCTATCGACAGGAGGCAGGCTGTGTCGATTTCACTTCTGTCGCGGGAGACAGAAACGCGAGCCACAGCCGACGACGACGTCGCGTCGGTGATCGCTCCAGTCAAGCAGGCTGACCTGTACGCGGGCCGCTTCGAAGACTTGGTCCACGATATCAAGAAGTACCGGAAACGGCAATACCGTGTTGTGTGCTCGGTGTCTACAAGTGATCGCCGCGACAGGTTCGCCGAGACTCTGGAAGACAACGGCGTGCCGGTGACAAGACTTGCGACCCTTGCCGAGTTGCCTGATAGAGGCAGCGTAAGCGTGATCACAGCCGAGATGACATCGGGCTTCCAGTATCCAGATATTAGGCTTCTGTTGCTCACTGATGCGGAGATCTATGGTAGGCAGAAGAAGAAGAGGCAGTTGTTCGCGGCGGCTGAAGAGGGCGCGAGAATCGCTAGCTACACCGATCTCACTCCTGGTGACTATGTGGTGCACGTAAATCACGGAGTAGGTCGGTATTCGGGGGTCCAGAGGCTGGAAGTAGGCGGAGTGCAGCGGGATTACCTGCTGGTACAGTACGCAGGCGAGGACCGAGTGTACGTGCCCACCGACCAGGTGGCGATGCTCCAGAAGTATATTGGCATGGAGGACGCCGCTCCCAGGCTGAACAAGCTGGGAGGGGCTGAATGGGCGAGGTCCAAGAACCGAGTCAGAGAGTCGGTGAAGGACATGGCTCAGAACCTGCTGAAGCTGTATGCTGCACGCGATAGCGTCAAGGGCTACTCTTTCTCGCGCGACACTGTGTGGCAGCAGGAATTCGAGGATGCCTTTCAGTACGAAGAGACGCCGGATCAGTGGCGTGCCATCGTAGATGTCAAGCGCGATATGGAGAAACCGCTGCCCATGGATAGACTGCTCTGCGGCGATGTGGGCTTTGGAAAGACCGAGGTGGCTCTGCGCGCGGCGTTCAAGGCCGCGGCCGACGGGAAACAGGTGGCGGTGTTGACTCCCACCACAATCCTGGCTCAGCAGCACTACAACACGTTCACCGAGCGTTTTCGGGGCTTTCCCATGAAAATAGCCATGCTGTCGAGATTCCAGACGGAAGCTGAACAGCGCGAGACAGTGCGGGGCATCAGGATGGGTTCAGTGGACGTGGTAATCGGAACGCACCGACTGCTGTCGCAGGACGTGGCCTTCCGTGACCTCGGCCTTTTGGTGGTGGACGAAGAACAGCGATTCGGTGTAGTACAGAAAGAGCGAATCAAGGAACTTCGCAAGGAGGTCGATGTCCTTACCCTGACGGCAACTCCCATTCCCCGGACACTGCACATGGCAATGGTTGGCGTGCGAGACATGAGTCTGATCGAGACGCCTCCCGAAAACAGGTTCCCTATCAGGACTTATGTGTTGGAGCAGAATGAGGCCCTGATAAGGGAGGCTGTGCTCAGAGAAGTCGACCGAGGCGGCCAGGTATACTTCGTGCACAATAGGGTTCAGACTATTGACGAGGTGGCGACGGCTCTCGCGCGGCTGGTGCCAGAGGTTTCCATTGGAGTGGCCCACGGACAGATGCCCGAAGACAGGCTGGAGCGAGTTATGCTGGAATTTCTCGCTCGTGAGTTTGATGTTCTCGTCTGTACAGCTATAATAGAATCTGGTATCGATATTCCCAACGTCAACACCATTGTGATCAACGACGCTCAGAACTTCGGGTTAGCCCAGCTATATCAACTACGCGGTCGGGTGGGCCGCACTAACAGGGTGGCTTATGCGTATCTTCTCTTTAGGCGGGACTTGGTGCTCACTGAGCTTGCGGAGAAGAGGCTCGCGGCCATACGTGAGTTCACGAGCCTGGGGTCGGGCTACAAGATAGCTCTGCGTGACCTGGAAATACGGGGGGCCGGAAACATACTCGGCGCGGAGCAGCATGGGCACATAGCAGCCGTCGGCTTCGAGATGTACTGCCGGCTTCTGGAAGACGAGATAAGGGAGTTGAAGGGCGAAGCGAAGAGGCCTGAGCCCGCCCAGGTTATGATCGATCTGCCGGTTGATGCCTTCGTGCCGGATAACTATGTATCCGACTCGCGGCAGAAGATCGATGTCTACAAGAAGATCAACGGCGTCGATACGATGGAAGACGCAGCCGACCTCACACGTGAGTTTGTCGACAGATTTGGCCCGTTGCCGGCCCCGGTATCAAACCTCATAACAATTGCCGCCATCAGAGTGCTTGCACGCGAGTTAGGCGTCATGGCCATCGCAGGCGAGCGCAACTTGGTGATCGTGAGGTTTCCGGAGGGCGTGCGCTATGCGAGCCAGGATATCATCAGGATAGCGAGGCCTTTCAAGGGCAGGGTCATGTTGGGCGCCGGGAGGTCGCAGACTATTAGAGTTAAGACGCAGGGGATGCCGGATAGGGAGATACTAGATACGTTAGTTGGAGTGCTTACAGAGATGAGGCAGAGAGCGGCAGCAGTGGATCGAGTAACTAGTACACAGGAGGCGATTGACGGATGAGACCGACCGGTATTGTGAGGCGCATTGACGAGCTCGGAAGAATCGTGGTGCCCAAGGAGCTTAGGAGGAGTCTGCGGATACACGAGGGAGACTCGGTCGAGATATTTGTTGATCCAGACGGTAGCGTCGTGTTGAAGAAGTATTCCGCTGTCGGGCAACTCAAGGAGGTAGCTGTCGACATGGCGGAGGCGCTGGCGAGGTCGTCCGGCGAGGTAGCCCTGATATGCGACAGGGACGTAGTGATAGCGTGTGCCGGCGCTGGCGAGCACAATCTGGTCGACCGTGCTGTGGGTCGGGCAGTTGAGAAGTCCATGGTAGAACGGCAGGTTCTGCTAGTCCACTTCAGCGGCGGAAGCGAGTCATCCTCGATTTTGGTGGACGACGGCAGCGAGTTCGCGCTGATCTCGGCGGCCATAGCTCCCATAGTGGCAGACGGTGACCCCGTCGGCGCTGTGATCATTGGTACACCATCCCAGCAGAAGACCGTCGGAGATCTCGAGGAGTCGCTAGTAGTTACAGCAGCAGGGTACATCGGTCGGCAGGTTGAGTAGCGACAGAGCCGATGTGACACGAACAGGAGGCGCCGGCGCTATGGCAGATGATTGCAGATACCCTGCTGACCGACTTATCGGTATCATGACGCGGCTTCGCGGAGCTGACGGGTGCCCGTGGGATCGAAAGCAGACGTCATCATCGCTGAAGCCGTACGTGATCGAAGAAGCGTACGAAGTTGTCGAAGCAGTAGACGGCGGGGACCCGGGCAAGCTCTGCGAGGAGCTAGGCGACCTCCTGCTGCAGATAGCGTTTCATTGCCAGATCGCAAGCGAGCAAGCTGCATTCAACTTCAATGATGTCGTGGATTCCATCTGCGAGAAACTCATCAGGCGGCATCCGCATGTGTTTGCAGACGTGAAGGCCGATGACTCCGGCACGGTGTTGCGGAACTGGGAGCGCATCAAGCAGAAGGAGAAAGAGTCGGACAGCGGCGAGCCCGCGTCGATACTGGACGAAATACCCAGTTACTTGCCGGCTCTGATGCAGGCGGCTAAGATACAGGACAAGGCGAGCCGGGTGGGCTTCGACTGGCGATACGCGGAGGAAGCCGCAGCCAAGGTGTGGGAGGAAACCGGCGAATTCCAGGAGGCGCTGGCATCGGGCCAGCGTGACCGTGTCCAGGATGAGATGGGTGACGTCTTGTTCGCAGTGGTCAACGTGGCGCGCCTGCTGAACATGGACGCAGAGGAAACGTTGCGACGCGCCAACGGCCGTTTCGCCAACCGGTTTCGCTACATTGAGCGTTGGGCTGACGGACGCGGCGTGCGTCTTGAGGACATGACGCTTGAAGAGATGGACGCTGTGTGGAACGAAGCCAAGGAGGCAGGGCTGTAGAGGTACGCGCACGTTTGCGGGCACTGTTGCTTGTGAGTGTTACTCGTGCGCATCATGTGCCTTGGGTCGGCATAGACATCCATAGGACCATTGTCCAAGGGGGTGCTGTCTATGGCCGCCAAGGGGCCGGATGTGCCGGAGGAAATCAGACGAAAGCGCCCGGGGCTTCAGCACAAGCTGGTGCTGGTGGACCGTGAGAGCATGACCGTTGAAGGGGTCATGAACGTCGAGAGCTTCGACGACGAGGAGATCGTTCTCGAAACCAACGCCGGCATGCTCACCGTGGTTGGCCACGATCTCCACATCAGGCAGCTCAGCCTGGAGGAGGGCGTCATTGAGATCGACGGGTATGTGGAGTCGTGCGACTACACGGATGAAAACCCCGGGAGGTCCAGAGGGATTCTGGCGAGGCTGTTCAGATAGACGGAGGACGCTAGATGTCACTTCACGTACCAGAGGAGGCGCAGCAGGGCGCGGGGCGCGCGGCGCCACGTCGAAGCAGGTCTCGAAGGCGTAAGCCGCCCGTGCGGCGCCGGCGCGGTCCGGGGCTGGGTTTTGCTGTTGTAACCGGCATCCTGGGAGTCCTGATCAGCCCGGCAGTCTTACTTGCGTCAATTTTCCGCCCAAACATGCGAGTTGGCAAGCAGTGGGTGATCTCCATCGCCGTGCTCACTGGCATCTGCATATGCGTGGCATTTGCAGCCGCGTCGCAGATCGAACGATGGTCTGCCGATGCCGTGAGGGTCTTGGGCGCCTACGACTCGGCCCGCGTCCGAGTCCGGGATCTTCCGTTTGCCGAGAAGGTGAACTTCGAAGGACTGCGCAACGGCGTCGATCCATCGCTTCTGGCAGCAGTGATGTCGCAAAGCAGCGGGTTCCAAACAGACGCAGTGTCATGGCGCGGAGCGCGTGGCCTTATGCAGTTGATGCCGAAGGTGTGGGAAGAGTTCATGCCCGAAGCAGAGTGCCGAGGCGACCATGCACCGCCCGCGTGCTCCGAGACGTGCATCTACAGCGTGGACGCCAATCTCCGTGTAGGCGCCGCTTATCTGCGTTGGCT
Organism: Bacillota bacterium; assembly: GCA_019136685.1. GTDB lineage: Bacteria > Bacillota > DTU025 > DTU025 > DTU025 > UBA5389. The sequence goes on from JAGVTS010000197.1 coordinate 10,312, forward strand.
GATAGATGCGAACCGAGGCGACATAGTGGCCGCTCTGGCCGAGTACAGCGCAGACCAACCGGCTGACTACGGCGAGCCGGTCGGCCTGGACGAGACCGCCGGCCTCGATGAGGCGTCCGGCGGTGATGAGCCGGCCGACGCCGGTCGGCCGCAGGGTTACGTCAGGAGTATCATACAGGCGTGGATCAACTACCGCGGAGAGCAGGGGCGGGTTCAAACCAAGCGAGTCACGACGGCAGCGTCAGTTCGCGCATGGGCAGGATGGGCGGCCATTGGACTTTTGTGCCTGCTAGCTGTATGGGCCGCCGTGAGATATCCCAACGTCGAGCGACCGCCGGAGGTAGGCGATCAAGCATTGAGCCCACAGCCAGAGCTGAGGGAGGAGTGCGCCGGTGGAGACCCTTGCGCGGCAACTGCGGGCGATGCTAGCGGCTCTGGCAGCGGGAATGCTGATGGGACTGCTCTTTGATATCTCCACATTCCTCAGGCGACTGATGGGTTCGGGAAGGTTGGCGACGGCCTGCACTGACCTGTCCTTCTGGCTGTTTTCAGCTGCGATGACATTCGCCATGCTCATGCAGGCCAACCGCGGGGAGGTTCGCGTGTTTGTGATAGCGGGAATAGCGGGAGGTTTTTGGGTCTACTCCTTGACTATCAAGCATGGTGTATTTCCCATTCTGCTGTGGTGTGAGTCGGCAATACGAAAAACGGGGCACTGGGCGAGGCGCAGTTGCCGGTGGGGGCGCAGAGCTGCTGGCGGAATGAGTCGCGCAGTTCAGAAGGGATTTCTGAAAATGCGGCGAACACTACCGCAGTCACTCAGCCCAAAATCCCGATCCGGGCAGGGCCGCCAGGACGGGTGATGGGCGTAGCTGCGAAGGAGGCCGCCGTATGTCTTCAAGGCTCACTGTTGTGCTTGTGGTGTTGCTCACAGTGTGCGTCGGCTTGACGTACATCGGTGGGCGGATGAGGCGCGCGGCTCTGGAGCGTGAGACTGAAGCATTACTCGAGGAATGCAGGGGGTGGGAACTGAGGCTTGATGAGCTCAGGAACGAGATAGACGCGGCCAGCACCAATGACTACGTGGAGAGGGCCGCCCGAGAGAAACTTGGCCTTGTCAAGTCGGGGGAGACTCTGTATATAGTCACTCAGCCCGATGCGAGCGGGTTCGTTCCAGTGCAGAAACGCCCGGGGAAGCCCATAGAGATCAACGACTGAAGCTGGGCTGCAAATCGTGTTCCAGTCGTGTTCCATTGATTGACACTACGCCAAGCGCTCGTGTATAATAGAAACAACACTGGTCGGGGTGAAATCCCGGATCATCAAAACAGGAGGATCTGTCTTAGCATGTCGTCAATTGAGGTCGGCTCAGTTCTGGAAGGCCGCGTCACAGGAATCACCAGATTCGGAGCATTCGTCGATATTGGTGAAGGGAGGACGGGCCTCGTCCACATTTCTGAAATAGCCGACGCTTTTGTTCATGATGTCAATGACTACCTAAAGCACAATGACATAGTACGAGTCAAGGTCATAGCCGTTGAAAGTGGCAAAGTCGGGCTTTCCATTAAGCAGGCGGATCCCAACTACCTCGCTCAGAGGGCTCGCCGCGACCGGGCGTATCAGCAGTCTTTTGAGGACAAACTCAGCAAGTTCCTCAAAGACAGCGACGAACGTCATCAGGACCTCAAGCGCAACCAGGATTCTAAGCGCGGAGGAAGGGGAACCCGTCTTTCCAGAATGGTTTGAGAACTAGCATCGACATAGCCGCAGCACTCCCTGAAACGGAGTGCTTTTCTTTTGGTGATGACGGCGATACGATGGGACAGGATGAAGAGAGGGGATTGCTGGGTGATCAGTGAAGCGTGGGATCGGGCTAAGGCTCTCGACCTGGCAGTGGCTGCACGGCAGCTAGGCAGGCCTCTTGCGGGCAGGGTCATAGCCGTAGCCAAGCGCTGCTCGCACGGGCAACCACAAGTTCTGGTGACTTACCCGCTGTTGCAGGCCGCGGAGCATGACGTGACGGAGCAAAACGTAGTGAAGCAGAATGTAGCGGAGCGTCCCGGCGATGCCGGGCCATGCTGCGGTTCGGCCCCTGGCGTTCCACCGAGATGGGCCCCATTCCCCACAGTCTTCTGGCTCACATGCCCCTATGTGCGGAGCGCGGTGGCGACCCTTGAAAGCCGGGGCATGATAGAAGACTTCCGGTGCAGGATACGCGAGGACGAAGTGTTTCGGCGGAAATACGAAGACGCCAACACCAGATACGCGTCGCAACGAATGGGGCTGCTGGATGCAGCTGATCGGGCTCGACTGCAGATGGACGCGGAGAAGGACGGGCCCGGCGCGGGAGTGCTGCGGGTGATTGCCGAGTCTGGGGTAGGCGGCACGGCGGACTGGACGGGCGTGAAATGCCTGCACATGAATGTCGCCGACTCCATGGCCGGCAATGCCAACCCCGTGGGTGAGCTGTGCGTACAGCGGCTGGTCGAGGATGGCGCAGGGCCAGGACTCGAGTGTTCCGATGGTCGGTGTGTGCCGTGGGCGTATCCCTGATGGGATGGCCCCGGCAGCCGCGCATGGCGTAACCGGGTGCAAACGTGGTATACTCCTGATGGATACCTTTGCAGATGCAGCTGAAACATGCCGGAGTGGCGGAATGGCAGACGCAGGGGACTTAAAATCCTTTGCTCGATGAGGGCGTGCGGGTTCGAATCCCGCCTCCGGCACCAGATAAACAACAGTTTGAGGCAGGGCTCTGGGCCCTGCTGCTTTCGTTGGAGTAGGGAATGTGGCTTTGTCTAGCCTGTGGGAAAACCGCACGGCCTTTTCGCCATCCTAGCGGAAAACCCAAAGGTGATGGGATGGGCTGGGAAGTTCGTAGTATATGCTAGCACTTCCTTACTACCGCCAGACCGGAGCCGGCCGACAGAGGCGATCAAGCAGTCACTGGTGGGGGGTGGGCACATGAGCCAGGGTCGGGTTCCTGTCTGCGGAGAGGTATCGTGGAAAGGGCTTGAGCCCTCCAACTTACTTTACGTGTGTTCGTGTGGCCATGTTGACGACTACGACCCGCTCCTTGTTGAGAGCAGGCGACAGTATCTGGAAACCGAGAGGGAGGCAGGCCTTGAGATTGTGGTCGCCCATGTTGGCGGAAGACCCCTGGGCTTCGCCGAGATAGTCCCGCTAGAGACAGCAGCGCGAGACGTTGGGGGTGACCACGCCGTCCTCCTACACTGTGTCAACGTCTTCGAACGGGGCCGGGGGCTGGGCCGAGCCCTAGTGACCGAGGTGTCGCGGAGGGCGGCAGCGCAGGGTCGAGGAGTTGTTGTCGATGCCTGTTCACATGTATGGGGCTTCATGCCAGAGGAGTTCTTCCTCAGGCTAGGATTCGACGTGGCCGAGGATCGGGGGCGGCGACGGCTTATGCACAGGAGCCTGCCCCCTGACGCTCGCCAGCCTTACTATCTTGAACCACGATATGATCCTCCGCCCGCTGCCGGAGGTCAGGTGCTGGTTGACGTCTTCTTCACCCCTCTGTGCAGTGGGCGGTTGTCGGAGGAGGCCGCTGTCATTAGGCGCGCCGCCGCCTCCTATGGAGACAGAGTCCTAGTTCGAGAATGGGATGCAAGTGACCCGGTCATCCGAAAGCGCTTCGGGATAGCCCGAGCTATCTTTGTGAACGGACTCATGCGACCAAACGATGACACGATCGCCCTGGACGAAGCTGCTGCTCTGATTGTAGATGCTCTTACCCGGCCGGCCTCAACTCAGCCCGTATGGGATGACTCGATCTCCCGCTTGTTCTAGCGGGGCGTCAGGCTAGCAGGCGGCTCCAGCGGCACGCCGATAACAGGCGCATTCAGCAGACGCAGTGGTACGTTAGCCGTCTTAGCGGTAGGTTGTCGCGGCGTTGCTGATGTGCAGAGTCGTTGGGCCGAATTCCGGGAGGTGAGAAGGTCTTGGGGGTTCACTACCCTGAGGTCGGAGTCTGTGGGCTGTCGTGCCGCCTGTGCCCACACTACCACACCGTTGGCGAGAGTCGCTGTAGCGGCTGCAAGGGTGAGATGCGCATGACGGTCGGGTGTCCCTTCATCACGTGCGCCGTCAAGCGCAAAGGCATCGAGTTTTGCTGGGAGTGCGAAGACGGCGGTTCATGTAAGCGGTGGGCAGAGCACAGGAGACTTGGGCGTGAGCGAGACTCTTTCGTCTGCTATGCGGCGCTCGAGGATAACATCGCAGTGATCGAGCGAATAGGGATTGAGGCTTTCGCAGATGAGCAGCGACTGCGAGAGGTCCAAGCTTCTGCACGCGCAGCTCGATGCCGTCGCTAGCTTGCACTCCTACAGGATCGCCCTTCGGAAGTAGGCTGTACGTGGACGTTATCCCCAGCCTAGTTACAATGATTGAGGGCCGGCCCCGATTCGCGATTTCGTGAGTTATGATGGCGGTAGAGCCCATCAGAAGCTTGCGATGCAAAACAGCTGCTACCGGCTGCACGCGCGGTTCTATAGGCTGGCAACGCGGGAGTGAACGCCTCGCGCAAACAAAGGGGTCTGCTCTGCCTCAGAGCCCCCCGGTCGCCGAACGAAGCGGCCTTACGCAGGGACGTATCCGTCAAGGCCACGGTTAGCAGGGAGTTGCCGAGCCTCTGCCAGCCGACGATAGGTCGCAGACTGCGTTCCGAAGAGCTCTGGCAGCCGCTGAACGCACTTCCAGCCCGCCTTTCGCCTTCAGGTGAACAAAGGTTCTACTCATGTGCCACTCACTTCTCTCAACGACAGTCTTGATAATGGAGGGTCATCGCATGCCCAGAGGGGGTCGTCTGTTCGGCGATCAGCTTGTTACGGCAACCGAGTTGAACCGGCGCAGTGGCGCCATCCTTGATATGGCCCTGAGCAAGCCGGTTACGATTACGCGTAACGACCAGCACTTTGCGCTTCTACGTCGTGAGTTGGTCGCACAACTGTCCGCGCTTTCCGATCAGGTGAGCATGTATGCGGAGGCTGTCGAGGGCGTCATTCATGAATGGCACGAAAGCGCCATTGCAGCGGAAAGCGAGGTACTGGACTAGGCGTTTGAGGCCGAGTCGGAACCGATAGCGCTTACTCCGCCGTCAAACGATAGGGGAACGATCGACGCATGAGTCCGATTGAGGAGCTCTCGCAGCCGAAGGACTATGCTGGTGATGACAACGGTTGGACGGCTCTCGTCTATTATGCCGGGGAGCATCCACCCAAGGGTGAGGCCCCATCTCCCCCCAGGTTCCTATGAGAATCGCCTGTAGGAGCGGTTCTTCTTCTAGTCTTGATACACCGGCGCATCATAGTGTCACCAATGAGACTCAGGAGTTCCGGTCTGTTGACTCCATCATCCGGGAGAAGTCTGACGCGGACCGTCGCCGATTCGGTGTGACAGAGAAGTCGGCCTAGGAATCCGCTCCAAATGCGCGCTAATGGAAGCCTGCCAGGCTCTTTGAGAGCTGCTTAGCGGCATAATATGGGCTAGCGCAAGGCTTTCACATCCTTCGGGCCGCGAATCTTGTGGTTTTGGGCTTCTGAGATCCCGTCCTGCTTGCCATTTCAGGTCGTCTCCCGCCCGGAACCGACACTACTCCCTTGGCGATGCTACCCAGCAGCTGCCGCAGCGACTCGGGCAAAGGCCTTGATGTCTAGATCGATGCTTCTGCCCCTCTTCACCTGACACAGTCCATTGCCGAGCACGATTTGACACGCGTCATGCTATGAGGTACCGTACGGACATCGTCAGGACCTTCGTTGATGGGGATGCACACCAGCTATGCGCTACTGGTCGACTGTCAACGAGTCACGCCGTGAACGACGGTCACTGATCGTAGAGATGGAATTATGGTTTTCGCGGTCACTCCGCACCACGCCGTAGTTCTGGGCCAACTCACAGCGTGAGGTTGATCTGTGGACTCTGCAGGGCCGAGTAGGGCAGAAAGTGAGGATGCTGACCATGGACGATAAGCTGTCTTGGCAAGGCAGCTTATGCTAATTGTGTTTGGGGTTGCCGAATGCCGGTGGAGATCATTGTCGATCACTGGAACCCGGGCTAACGTCGCTATCGACATGAAACGTTCTGGTACGGTCCAAAGTCGTGCTCCTTCTACCGAGCGGGTGCAACCCGAAAGGCGCCTGGTCGCAAGGGCATGATGTGGGAGGAAGCGGACTGGGTGGATGAGGAGCGAACGGCACACCGCGAATGGGACGAGTCTTTTCGGCGGGGCGTTCGTTACTCAATCAAGCATGCTCTTGAGCAGGGCTTAACAGATGATGCGGCGGTCGAACAGCTTGTCGCTCAGATCTGCTACAGAGCCGCAGACCTGGGATATCTCCTGGACGTGACTGGTCAGAGGCTGTCGGCTCTCTCCGAGGCGCTGAGAGATGAGACTGAGCTTGGCCCAGATACTGAGTGAGGTTTTGAGTTACAGAGTGCCGGAACGCAGGGTGTATGGGAAAATCTAGGTGCATCTTTTCGGAACACGTTTATGGCGATGTGTTCACAAAACGAACAATGGGTGGTGCATAATCGAACGCATAGGTGCATAGAGCGCCTGAGGCAAAACAGGCATAACATATACACCCATTGAGGCTGACTGAAGATGCCACATGCTAGCACGATGACCCATCCGGTAGCCAAGACATTCCATCATCTGCCGTTGAGACCACCAGATCGTCTTCTCCTACGCCTTTATGCGGACATGCGTTCGATTATGCACCAACCATTGCTCGGATTCGCGACACATCTCCGAAAACGTGTTCGGAAGACGAACGCATGCCTAAAGGCCAGGTAGACGGGCATTTCGCGGCGAACGTGCAGCGTACAGCGTATATGTGTTGCCTAATACAGACAGCCAGCAACAACTGACTCCGGAATCCGGCAGACGGCGCACACGATAGTCATGCCGCCGACGAGGATCGGCTTGTGGCATGGTGGAACCGAAGGATTTTTCGAATTGCCGACGAATTGCCAAGGAGCGTCTCCGAGCCTTCATTCCTGATCAGGCTATGCTGCAGGGATGTGGGCCGGTGGCAACCTAGCGGTTGCCCGAGGGTTCGGCTGGAAACGGTTGAGCCTCCCGTGTTTGGAAAGGAGCAGTGGGTTTCCGATTGCCTCGCAGGGGGCAGGCGGTAGCTTTGCCATGCGCTCGCGATCAAGCGGGCGTATCTGCGTTCTGTAGCCCTTCTCGTTCCATGCGGGGAGACTCCCGGAACCTGTCCCCGACCTCGAGCGTCCGCCCGAGAAAGGGGTTCGGTGTATGAGACAGTTTTCGAATGAGCCAGTGATGGACTACTCCATAGTGGCCAATCGCGAGGCCATGGAGGAGGCACTGGCGGCGGTGCAAGCCCAGCTCGGTCGGCACTATCCTCTAATCGTCGGGTCCAGGAGGATCGACACCCGGCGGGAAGTTGCGTCGGTCAACCCGTCGCGGCACGAACAGGTGGTGGGCTATGTAGCGCAGGCCGGAACTCGTGGCCTGGTTGGTGTTGGAGGTATCGAAGAACTGGCGGGAGGCGGACGCTGACCTCGAGTCGGCAGCCACGGGCATTGTGGCCTCAGCATACGGCTTCCAAGGGCAGAAGTGCTCCGCATGCTCAAGGGCGATTGTGGTCGACGCGGCGTACGACGAGGTGCTGGAGCGTGCTAGAGCCTTGACAGCGCGGCGATGCCTCAGTGGGATACTACATCGAGCCTACAATCATCGCCGGCGTCGACCCGCGAGCACGCATTGCTCAGGAGGAGGTGTTCGGGCCAGTTCTAGCCTTCATGCGCGCAAGGGACTTTGATCACGCGCTCGAGATGGCCAACGATACTGAATATGGACTGACAGCGTCAGTATACTCGAAATCCAGGCTCCACATCGAGCGTGCGAAGGACAGAGTACATGTGGGAAACCTATACCTGAACCGCGGCTGCACGGGTGCTCTGGTGGGGCTCCATCCCTTTGGCGGTTTCAACATGAGCGGCACTGACAGCAAGGCGGGCGGGCCTGACTACCTGCTTCTATTCATGCAGGCAAAGAGCATTTCGGAGACTGTGTGAGAGGGGTTGCCCCCTGGATCCATGCATAGTATGGGGGAGGAGGTGACGCAATTGCTGTACGAGCAAGATCCGTCGACTTCTCTGCCTGCCGTGCATGTGGTTCCTCGGGGGGGCCACACGCTTCCTTCGCTGCCCTATCCGTTCTGCGCCTTGGAGCCGTACATCAGCCGTAACCAGCTCGAGATCCACTATACCAAGCATCATGCAGCATACGTTGAAGGACTGAACAGGGCGGAACTCGCAACCGTTCGGAACTGGGCACGAGCCCAAGACCTGGCGTTCAATGGATCGGGTCACATCCTGCACAGCATCTACTGGGCCAACATGAGCCCCTGGGGCGGCGGGCAGCCCGGCGGCATGGTTGCTGAGCAGATCAATGCGTCCTTTGGGAGTCTCGACGAGTTCCGATCACAGTTCACTGCGGCTGCCGAATCTGCGCGCGGCTCGGGTTGGGCCATACTGGTGTGGCAACCTCAGTGGGGAAGGCTGGAGATTCTCACTGCAGGCAGGCATGAGAATCTGACGCAATGGGGTTCGATCCCCATACTTGTGCTGGACGTGTGGGAACATGCCTACTACATTGACTATCAGAACAGGCGCCCCGACTACATCCGCGCGTGGTGGAATGTGGTCAACTGGGCCGATGTGGAGTACAGGATGAGGTGCGCCATGGCGGCGCGAGTGCCTATGTAGGCATGGCATGGGCGTGCCCAATCGGCGCGTCGGGAGAGGTAGGCCACTGCTTGCACAGTGGCCTACGATTTGAGTTGGGCTGCTCAAGAACTCGTCGCGCTTCCTGAGCCTCCTGGTGCTCCTGGGCCTCCAGGAAAGCCCGGACCGCCAGGGCCTCCGGGAAAGCCGGGAACTCCAGGAACCCCAGGACCTCCAGGTCCGCCCGGGGCGCCGGGTCCTCCCGGGAACCCGGGACCGCCCCACCATGGTCTGCCCCACCACGGCCTACCCCACCAGGGCCCGCCCCACCATGGTCTGCCCCACCATGGCCTACCCCAACCCCATTGCCCCGGCCACTGCTCGCCGTACATCTCAGCGGGCACGTAGTATTCGGCGGGCATGTAGTATTCAGTTGGAGCATAGTATTCGGCAGGCATGTAGTATTGGTCGTTGTAGAATGCCATAGGCTTACACCCCACTTGTGCTCATGAATCCTCACAGCGAGGACACGTCTAGGACAGCATATTCACCTGTAATATCGGAGGGACTACTGCGAAAGGCATTGCCCAAGTGGGTTGCATGTGCTGGTTGAACGAATGCACAGGATGGATGCGATTTGGGTGTGCGGCTTCGTATATCCAGGCTCTGGACGTTGACAACGGGTGGATCTGCTAATATACTGTGTGCCGTGCACTGGTGCTATTGACAAAGGCTGGTCGCGTAGCCAGTACAGGATGGCAGCCACTTGCACCGGTCTCTGTGGGGTCAGGCCCATAGACGGGCCGGTGCATCTGTTCTTGCTCGTGTTCCGTAACTGGGGGCGAATCTGTGTGTCATTGCCCGGGCAGAACACGTACTTCAGGAGGTCGTAATGTAGTGAACACAGATGTCGGCGTGCTGCTCAGGAGCGCGCTGGATCAACTTCCGAACGGGATTGTTGTGCTGGACGACGAGAACAAGCTGGCTTTCGCGAACAAATCAGCCCTCATGCTGCAGGGTACATGCCGTGACTGCCTCACCTGGGGCGCGTCTTCCACACCCACTCGGATACCACTCACCGATGATGCCGGATGTCAACTGGGGACTCTGGTGCTTACAGGCGATGTTTCGGTGTCGGATCGTCCGTGTAGCCGCCGCGGTATCGCCGGAAGGTGTGTAAGCATTGTTGAGTCTGCAGTCATCGCTGGCTTGGAGAGGGTGGTTGCCTGTTTGGAATTGCGAGACCCGCACACGAAGGGGCATTCCGACCGCGTGAAGGATCTCGCAGTGGCGATGGCTGGGCGCACGCTCCGCAACATGGCGATCCTGCCAATCGTGGCACTGTCTGCCCGACTGCACGACATCGGGAAAACGCGAATCAGCAGCGGTATTCTGAAGAAGCCCGGTCCCCTTGCGGATGAGGAGTGGGCTGAAGTCAGGCGACATCCGGTAGTCGGAGCGGATATGCTATCGTCGGTGCTTTGCCTGGATGCTGTTGTTCAGGGCGTGCGCCACCATCACGAAAGATACGATGGTAAGGGCTATCCTCAAGGGCTTGCCGGTCCGGACATACCATTGGTCGCCCGCATAATCGCTGTGGCTGATAGCTACGACGCCATGACGTCCGAGAGACCATACCGCAAGGCGCTGCGACCTTCGGAGGCGGCCAGCGAAGTAGTGCGGAATGCCGGCGCGCAATTCGACCCGGATTGGGCCGAAGCGTTGTTTCAGATAGTTATGAATTCGCACGCATCTTAATGCTGCGAATACGTGAAATACACTCCCAAGCAGGGCTCCTCATCCGGTTTGCCCAGCGTTCTGCCTGTTTAGCGCGGTCAGAACGGGGGATCATAAACCGGGGGTGATCACGTTGCCGAGGCGCCGTTCCATTGTGTCTGATGACGTGAAGTACGAGATCGCTCGCGAACTCGGCTTCGCCGACAAGATCAACGTGGAAGGCGACGACTATGACTACGGTAACATCACTACCCGCGAGGCTGGTCTCATCGTGCGAGGCCTGATCGAGAAGGCCGAGCGGGCGATGGCGGATCAGCTAAGGCGGCGGGGGCGCTAGCCCCCGCTTTCATCATGCACAGGCGAGCAATGCGAGAATGAACACCTTAGTCGAGCCTGGCCGTGGGATTTTTCCTCCAAGGAGGCCTTACACAGGGCGTATGCTACGAAAGTGGCGCTGAGCTGGGATCGGCACGGCCGTATGGTTTACAGTACGGGATCGCCAAAAACCGTACCGAAAACCAGACGGTCACCAAGTAGGCTCACGAGTCTTGTTTGAGGCAACGAATCGGTTTCGACGAGAGCTATGGTAATGCAAGTCGGGCATTGACAATAACGAATATTGTGGTACCATAATAGCGGAATGCGCATGGAAGGTGGCCGACAATGTCAACCGTCATACAGATTTCCGAAGCAGCATCCATAGCACTTCACAGCACGGTACTCATAGCCCGGGCCGGAGGAACAAACGTAACCGTAAAGGACATAGTATCCGCAACTGGATTCTCTCATGCGCATTCTTCTAAAGTGCTGCAACAGCTGGTTCGGGCGGGGTTGCTCTGCTCGACGAGAGGTCCGAAGGGCGGGTTCCTTCTGTCTAGGCCCGCCGCAGGGATTACGCTTCTTGGTGTTTGGGAAGCCGTAGAAGGACCTCTCCGCGTAGACACATGCATCGTAAGTGGAAACCCTGACGAGTGTCCATTTGACAGCTGCATCCTTGGCGAACTCCCGCGCCGATTGTCAGAAGAGTTCCGCGGGTATCTGGGTAGCAGGACACTGGCTTCCGTGGTCGAAGATATCGCCGGAGACACGAGGCCAAGTCGAGAGGCTGGAGGTTGACTACCCTTGCCTGCTAGTCCGCTCCGTTCGAAGCGCCGGGATCTGAGGAAGAATTACCTGCTCTTCTTTGTCGAATCCGTTGGCTACCCGTTGGGATTCTCGCTCATTTCGTCCAGCACCATCATCCCGCTGCTCCTGACTACCCTGGGCGCTTCCAATGTTGTTGTGGGGATGGCGCCTGCCCTGGGCAACCTAGGATTGTTCCTGCCCGGCGTGTTTTCGGCGCCATACATGGAGCGGACACCCATCAAGAAGCGGATCATGGTAGCATTCGCCCTCGTGGAACGCGCCTTCATCCTTCTGATTGCGGTCATGGTGCTGATCTGGGGCAGCGCTCGACCTTCATGGGCCATAATGGGGTTTCTGATTGCCTGGACGTTGTCGAATGTTGCCGCTGGGGTGAACCTCCCTGCATACTTTGCGATGCTGGCCAAGTGCATACCGCCTGAGGCACGAGGCGGGCTTTTCGGATGGGGCGGCGCGCTTTCAGGGATTGTTGGAGTGGTTGCAGCTGAGTACGCTGGAGTAGTTCTCACCAGCCTGGCGTTTCCCGGCAATTTTGCCCTTCTGTTCACGGCCGCGGCAGTGGTTCTCACGGCATCTGTAGTCCCGCTGCTCTGGACGCGCGAACCCCCGGATCAGATTGCAGGTGAGCATAGGTCTGTGAGGCAGTATCTTGCAGATGCCATCAGGTCGGCGGGAGGCGATAGGGAATACGCCTGGGCCATAGCTTCCATAGCCGCCCTGTCGTTTGCGCTCGCAGCTGCGTCTTTCTACTCCACTTACGCTGTTAGGGAACTCGGGGCGACCACGCGCGACGTGGCCCGCTTCACGGCGATCACGCTGGGCGCATCGGTAGTCGGCATGCCTCTTCTGGGCCGAATCGCCGATAGGCGAGGGCACAAGCTCAGCCTGGAGATCACAGCGACCTGCTTTGCTATTGCAGCGGTGCTGGCGCTGGTTGCCGGCTCGGTGGAGTCGGTGTATGCCGTGACTTTGCTGTCTGGTATAGGCATGAGCGGCGTCTCGGTCAGCCAGAACCTGTTGCTATCGGAATTCGCCCCGAGGCATGCAGATGTTCCCATGTACATAGTCTTCTCATGGCTGGTCCTTGCGCCATTCCGAACCGGAGCGCCGATCGTGGCCGGGCTGGTTTCGGACCTCGCGAGCTTCCACGCGATGTTTTGGATCGCACTCGTCGCCGCGGCGACCTCTCTTGCGGTGCTAGTAGTGGCTGTTCGAGAGCCCAGGCACAGGTAGCATGGCCGCGCTCGATCAGTAGCGCAGCCGCCTCACTATTTCCAGACCGAAGCGGAGCAGCACATCACTACATACTCGCGTTCTGAAGCCTATTGCCCGCTGCAGCATCCGGGCGAGCTTGTTGCGGGCGCCCACCATCGACAATGCGCGGATCGAGAAGGAGCTGGTCTTGCCGGCGGGCGTGAGGGATTCTGCGTATGATCCGGCTGCCTCAACAACTCTGGCGATCTCGAGGCCCACATCAGCCCACTGCATATACTCGTCCAGCCACGGCGCGATTTCTTGTGTCAGTTTCTTGTTGGGGTTGGTGCGCAACAGTTCGGCCGAGGCCTTCATTTCAAGCATGTGAGCCGACAGGACGCCCGCTGCCTCAAGGAAGGCGCCGCGATCCATACGGTATTTGGCGTCATCCACCAAATGCACAAGACGCGGCGGGTCGTCAGGGTGCAGCGGACTGATGGCGCAGGCGTCTCGGAACAATTCGAGCGCATCTACTGACGCCTCGCCCACCACGCGTGCAGCAGAAGCCCTCCACGCGGCCTCGGCGTCGTAGCCCGCCGGATCGCTCATGTAGATCGCCGCTGCTCCCAGCGCGATCTTGGAGGCTTCCGCCTGGTTCATCGGGTTCAGGAAGAATCCGCGGCTTACCTCCCGGAGTTTGGGGCTTCTGCCGGTGTATGGCCATATGTGCAGTTCGCCCTTCATGCTGGCGTCGTTCACCGGGTAGTTGTCCCAGAAGGCGACCGGGCGCCTGAGCGCGGCAGCGACGGCCTCTGCGTGCTCATATGACAGCTCCTGTGAGCATACCCTGGGTCCGGTCCACATTACATCTATCTCAGGGTGCAGCCCATTCCCCATTTCTAGTACGTAGTCGGTAGACGGATCTCCATGATACTGCGTGGGGCAGACTAGGAGCCTGGCATGCGGCGATATCTTCTGCAGACGATCTCTGACGCCATTCGCCAGAGCGACCTGGGCGGCGGCGAGGCTGCCGAAGGCCTTGCGGTCAGCTTCGCCGGCGAGTTCGGCGGGTATGTCATCCAGAAGCAGCGCGAAGTCACGTACGCCCGCATCGTGCAGAGCTGCCATCTTTGCTGAGAGCGTATCTGCGTCTCGCTTGTCGGAGTAGCGCAACGACAGGCCGGGGCTAATGGCATAGACAAAGGAGATGTTAACTGAACGGGCGTGCGATGCGAGCCGCTTCAGGCCGGCCATCTGCCTTGCAGGATAGGGCATTCGCCATTTGCGCCTGTGGTATGGATCATCCTTGGGGGCGTACATGTACGCGTTCATGCCTACCTCCGACATGAACGATAGCATATCCATGCGCTCCTCGTGAGTCCATGGCTTCCCGTAAAAGCCTTCCACGATCCCTCTCCAGGCGAACCCGCCCACCTCTGATACCTCCCTGAAGTCATATGATCACTCAATTCAAGAGCAGTGCCGCGTTGTCCTCCCCAGGCCCCCTGGTTGGCAGGAGAATTTCCCGATTGTGAGGAATGAGAAGACCTGGAATGAGCGACGGCCGGTCGCGGGCCTAGGAGGTAGCGAGATGGGTCGGGATCGGATGATCGCCAACGAGGCAATCCGGATTGCGCAGGCGGAAGATGAGCATCTGTCCATCGGATGCGATGTAGAGCGCGGGGACGGATACACGGTGCTGACATCGAGCGTATGCCCGGACATGTGGGACGCAAACCATGTGAGGCAGATCGATCTCGTATGCGATACTGATGTGGATGCATTCATAGGCCGAATGGAGACGCTGTTTCGCGAGATGAATCGCGAACACTGCAAGTTCGAGCTAGATTTCAGGACTCAGCCGCAACAGCTGGCCGCAGTTCTCCGCCGCCGGGGTTACGTGTGCACGCGTGGTGTTGTGCAGGTCTACCGAGGGACTGCCACACGGGTCGTCGCCGCCCGACGCACTGCTTCCGGGGCGACTGGCGCCGGCTGCTCGTCGTCAAGGGTGATGGAGATGTCGGCTCAGTCCGGGCAATCTACTGTGGCAAACTGGGCTGCGCTGGAGCGCGAGAGCTACTCTGCGTACGATTCCGGAACGGGCTTCTCCGATCGGGCAGTCCGGTTTTCCCTACACCGCCTGGAGTGCGCGTGGAAGTTGGGGCTGGACTATCGGGTGTTTCTAGCGCTTGCGGATGGCGGCCAGGAATTGGCATCGGAGCAGGGCTCAGGCGCCGACCGCGGCGCGGGGGTTGCCGTGGGCACGTGCGAGTTGTTCCGCCGCCGCGGAGTGGCCAAGATAGAGAGCCTGTACGTAACGCCGGCGGCCAGAGGCTCGGGCGTGGGCGCAGCATTGCTGAACCGCGCCCTAGGCAGCGCAATTGCCGCCGGCGACGACCTGATATACCTCGTGGCCGCCGCAGAAGACTGGCCCAGGCATATGTACCCGAGGTTCGGGTTTGTCGACTTGATGGAGACCAGTTCGTGGATGAAGATGCTGGAGCAAGACGCGCATCAGACCGGCTTTCTCGTTTGGTAGTCTGATAGTCTGATTGTCTGAAGGAGTGTTGTCAGTGCCTTCGGTATTGATCAAGAACGGGACTGTCATAACCATGGACCGCGCAAGGCGTGTTGTTGAGCGCTGCGATATTCTGGTGGAAGACGATAGGATCCGCGCGGTGGGAGATGTCGGCGCTAGTTGCGACGGCGGCGCCGACCGGGTCATCGACGCAACAGGATGCATCGTCATCCCGGGTCTCATCCAAACACATGTGCATCTGTGCCAGGCGCTATTCCGTGGAATGTCCGACGATATGGAACTCCTCGACTGGCTGCGTCTGCGCACGTGGCCTCTTGAGGCTGCGCACGATGAAGAGTCAATCTACTACTCGGCTCTACTGGGCATCGCCGAACTGCTGCGCGGGGGCACTACCTGCGTGGTCGATATGGAGACTGTGAACCACACGGAGAACGCGTTTCGGGCAATAGCTGAGTCCGGCATAAGGGCTGTGTCGGGCAAGGTGATGATGGACTGGGGCGATGACGTTCCCGAGGCGCTGCGTGAGACGGGCGAGCACTCGATCGTCGCCAGTGTGGAACTGGCCGACAAGTGGGATGGCGCTGCCGACGGACGTATACGGTATGCTTTTGCGCCCAGGTTCGCCGTGTCATGCAGCGACTGGTTGCTGCGGGAGGTGGGCAGGATCGCCGCGCGGCGCGGGGCCTACATACATACGCACTCCTCTGAGAACCGTGGCGAGATCGAGATAGTGGAGGCGGAACGCGGCGCCCGTAACATCATCTACCTCGACCGGGTGGGCCTGCTCGGCCCCAGGACGATTCTGGCTCACTGCATCCACCTGGATCAGTCTGAGTTGGATACTTTGAAGCGGACCGGGACCCACGTAGCGCACTGCCCGTCCGTCAACCTCAAGCTGGCGTCGGGCATCGCTCCGGCGCCCGAAATGCTGGACATGGGGATCAATGTCGGGCTGGGCGCCGACGGCGCGGGCGGCAACAACAACCTGGATCAGTTTGTCGAGATGCGCCTTGCCGCTTTGATACACAAGCCGCGCCTGGGGCCGACAGTGATGCCGGCCTTGAGGGTGCTGGAGATGGCCACCCGGGGCGGCGCGACCGCTCTGGGCATGGAAGATGAGATAGGCAGCATCGAGCCGGGCAAGAAGGCCGACATCGTTCTGCTCGACTTGCGAAAGCCCCATGCTAGCCCAGGCGCGTGCGCTGACCCCGTTTCGCGAGTCGTCTATTCGGCGCATTCCTCGGATGTTGTCATGACGATGGTTGACGGCCAGGTGGCCTATGGCGGTGGGCAGCTGACCAACATCGATGAGAGCGAGGTCCTTGATAGGTGTGACGAGGCCATCGTCCGCCTGGCGCGGCGGGCAGGTCTTGCGCGATAGAAGGAAGGATTTCCGCTTGCGTCTCCCCTGCCAATGTGGTAAGGTATGCATAATTTATCTGCAGCTCTGATTGTTGCAGCAGGGGAGTGCGCCGATTGAACTACCGTAGCAATATTCACAGCAGTGCGAATAGTAAGGGCCATTTGACCATCGGGGGTTGCGATGCAGTCGCTCTTGCCAAGCGTTTTGGCACTCCGCTGTACGTCATAGACGAAGATGCAGTGCGCCGGGCTTGCCGCGCCTACGTAGAGGAGTTTGGCGCGCGCTATCCCAATGTGCGCGTCATCTATGCCAGCAAGGCGCTGATGGTCAAGGCCATTGCCCTGCTCGTCATGGAAGAGGGCCTTTTTCTGGATGTATGCTCCGGGGGCGAACTGTATACGGCCATCTCCGCAGGCTGCCCGGCAGATCAGATATACTTCCACGGCAATAGCAAGAGTGCGGCCGAGATCGCATTCGCTTTGAGCGTCGGCGTGTTCCGATTCGTTGTCGATAGCCTCGACGAGCTCTACGTCATCGATAGGCTAGCGCGCTCAAAAGGGCTAGTCGCCAATGTAATGCTTCGCCTCACCCCCGGAATCGAGGCGCACACCCACGAATACATCAAAACGGGTCAGATCGACTCCAAATTCGGCATCGTGATACCCAACGGAGACGCTCTGCGTGCTGTGGGCATTGCCAAACGGCTGGCAAACGTGAGGCTAACCGGACTGCACTGTCACATAGGCTCACAGGTGTTCGAAATGGAGCCCTTCGTCGACGCAATCGATGTCATGATGAATTTTGCCAAGCAGGCCCACGAGGCTACCGGATTCATCATGGAGGAGCTTGATATTGGCGGTGGACTGGGGATCCGCTACAACTCGAAGGACGATCCCATTACTGCGCGTGATCTTGCTGAGGCCGTGGCCCCGGCGCTGATCGACGCGGCGTCTAGGCACGGATTGCCCCTCCCATCCCTGCTGCTGGAGCCGGGTAGGTCGATTGTGGGTGAAGCGGGCACTACGCTGTACACGGTAAACGCGGTCAAGCGCATAGAGGGCGTCAGGACATATGTCTCGGTGGACGGCGGCATGGCGGATAATCCGCGCATAGCCCTTTACCAGGCCGAATACGAGGCGGCGCTGGCAAACCGGATGGCGGTTCCCGGCCCGTCGAGCCCGGGGAGCTCCGAAAGTTGGGAGACCGTTTCGGTGGCTGGGAATTGCTGTGAATCAGGAGACATGCTTGTGTGGGATGTCAGCATGCCGCGGCCTGAAATCGGCGACACGCTTGCGGTGTTCTGCACAGGTGCTTACAATTATTCCATGGCGAGCAACTATAACCGTTACCCGCGCCCGGCGGTTGTGCTCGTTCGGGATGGGCGAGCTGACGTCATTGTGGAGCGGGAGACATATGCTGACCTTACGGCGCGCGATTCGGTTCCGGTTAGGTTGAGACCTGCCGCAACACGCCCTGCAGCGGCGGAGTTGGCCCATCGCGACTCAGCCGGCGCTCAGTCTCGCTGAAGTCCTGTTCGAGGACGACATGGTCCCATGCCCGCGCCCGGGGTGTTGTTGACCCTCATGGGGCGGAATGATAGTATTGTGGCACGTAGTGGCACGTAACGGAAAGGGGCTGAGCGGCATGCGTGAGAAGGTTGAAGCTGTTATCGGCAAGATACGGCCGTCGCTGCAGGCTGACGGCGGCGATGTAGAGCTTGTGGATGTGACTTCCGACGGAATCGTGAAAGTCAGGCTGAAGGGCGCCTGTGCTGGCTGCCCGATGTCGACGATGACGCTCAAGAACGGCATCGAGAGGATACTCAAGCAGGAGATCGCCGAGGTGAAGTCAGTCCAGGCGGTCTAGATGTCGATCCAGATAGCTGAACGATGCGGGGGGCCATGATCCTCACAACCTGAGTAGGGGATGGATGGCCCCTTTGTCGACTCGGCGACCAGCGAGCCCGTTGATACATGCCGGGCCGCTCGTCTAGTCCATTACGGACATTCCCAGGGCTTCATACGTTCGCATGTCGACTATGCCCGTCACAGGCAGTCCGTTGTCCTGCTGCAACCGCATGATTGCGCGCTCGGTCGCGGGGCCGTAGACGCCGTCTACACCGGCATGTTCGTAACCTAACTTTGCCAGTCTCAACTGTATCGCATACACATAACTACCCTTGGCGCCCGGCTCTATGCGGGGGCGCGTGGATCCGAGCACGCCGAAGTGCCCGGCAGTTATGATTACCGGCATGCCGACTTCGACTACGGCATAGAGCTTCTCCACATCGCGGTTGAGCATGCGTACACACCCGCCGGATTTGCGTTGCCCCACAGTCCACGGCTTGTTGGTGCCGTGTATTCCGTACTTTCCCCAGGGCACATCCAACCCCATCCATCGAGTGCCGAACCCGCCCGCCCAGGCTGCCTTCTCCGTCACCCTGAAGTAGCCCAGCGGAGTGGGCGTAGACGACTTCCCGACTCCCACTCGGAACTGGCTCACCGGCTTCCCGTTTTCAAGGAGGGTCAGTGTGAGGTTGGACGTATCTATGAGCATGGCGCGCCAGGGCGTCCGGCTCGGGTTGGGATCAGCTACGATGATATCGCCGCTGGGCTTGAGCGATGCGGCCATGATGGGCTCACACGTTCGTCCCAGGGCCATCCACACCGCCATGTCGACAATGCCGTCCTGGGGCAACCCCGCACTGGCCTGAAAGGCCCGCACCGCGCGGTCGGTCCCGGGCCCGAAAACTCCGTCTACAGGGCCGCTGTAGTGCCCCGCCACGGCAAGCCCTTCTTGCAGGTCTTGCACATGTTCGCCGACCATCCGCGGCTCTTCGAGCCACAGCCGGTGCAGATCACCGCATGAGCACATGTCTGGGGTTTTCGTGCCCCGCGGCAGCGGTTCCTGTCGTTCCTGACCGCCCGCCCAGAATGAACCGGGCGATTCACTGTAGCTCGCCTGTACGGTTGCGATGCCCTCGTCAGCCTCGGGCTCAGGCGGGAGCTCGACGATGTGGAATCCGTCGCCTTGCCCCGCGGGTTTGCTGCGCCTGGTCGCCATGTCGTCATATCCGCGCGAGAATATGATCGCCATGACCAGCCCGATCAGTATGAGCCCGGCCAGGCGGGTCACGCGCTGCTTGGTGGGGCCTTGCTTCATATTCATCACCCATGCTGCGAGATTGCTCCATTGATGCATTTCCCAGATAATCTATCCAGCATAGTGTATCCAGCAAGCCGAGGGCTAACGCAGCGCGTCCGCGGGGCGTCGCGTACGAGAAAGGAGCCCTCGGCGTGGTGCGAGGGCAAGAAGGTATGGACGCACGCGACTAGAATACATATTGCGGTACCTTAAAATGGTCGGCCGACTCAGGTTGGCCTTGTTGAAGGAGGCTTACGGATGCGGGGAGAGATGCGGGCCATAGCCAAGACATCGCCGTCTCCAGGCGCCGAAAAGGTAGTGGTTCCCATTCCCCAGCCCGGCAGGGGCGAGGTGTTGATCAAAGTGCGCGCGACTGCCATCTGCGGCACTGACGTGCACATTTACGAGTGGGATCAGTGGTCGCAAGGCCGGGTAGTAACTCCGAGAATCTTCGGGCACGAGTTTTGCGGAGATGTTGTTCAGGTGGGCGAAGGCGTCACCAAAGTCAAGGTGGGTCAGTTTGTGTCGGCAGAGACGCACACGGCGTGCGGGCATTGCTTTTACTGCCTTACCGGGCAGGCGCACATCTGCCAGGATGCCAAGATCGTGGGCATCGACAGGGACGGGTGCTTCGCCGAGTACGTCGTTCTGCCTGAGTTTAACTGTTGGATATGGGATATCGACATACCTGATGAAGTCGCCGCCATCCAGGATCCGTTCGGCAATGCGGTCCATACGGCGCTCGCAACGGACCTGGCTGCGAAGACCGTCCTCATAACCGGCATGGGTCCCATTGGCCTCTGCGCCATCAGTGTTGCCAAGCGCTCGGGCGCTACCGAGGTGTATGTCACGGACGTGTCTGAATACCGACTTGATCTGGCAAGGAAGCTTGGCGCGGATCTGGCGGTCAATCCAATTAAGGAAGACCCTGTCGCGGCTGTTAGGGATGCCACGGGAGGGCTCGGAGCCGATGTGCTACTGGAGATGTCGGGCAATCCTACTGCAATACGGCAAGGGTTTCAGGCGCTGCGCAAGGCGGGGTTCGCATCGCTTCTTGGGATTCCATCGAAGCCGATGGAGATAGACCTTGCAAACGACATCATATTCCGAAGCCTCACTGTGCAGGGCATCAACGGACGCAGGATGTTTGAGACATGGTATCAGGCCAGGGCGCTGCTCAAGGCAGGGATCGACATAACGCCGGTGATCACGCACAGGATGTCGCTCTGGGATGATCTAGACACGGGCATGGAACTCATGATGTCGGGCAAATGCGGAAAGGTAATCCTGTACCCATAGGGTAGCGTCATGAGGCAACGGAAGGATGGCGTTACCATAGGGTTTTCGCGCACATTTCGATAGGGAGGCATTGCACATGTCTGACGCGTTGGCATATCTCGCGGATGAGCTTGCCGAGCTACGCGAGCAGAAGCTGTTCAGGTACCCTAAGGTGTTGACGGGGCAGCAACAAGCCAGGGCCGTATTCAATGGCCGCGAGGTCATCAACCTTTCGTCCAATAACTACTTGGGCCTCGCCACACATCCGAGGATGATAGCGGCTGCGGCAGGGGCGGCGCAGGAGTTCGGAGCGGGCTCAGGCGCCGTTCGCACTATCGCCGGCACCATGGACATCCACGTCGAACTGGAGAAGAAGATCGCCGCATTCAAACACACTGAGGCGGCGCTGGTGTTCCAGTCGGGGTTCACGGCCAACGCCGGCACAGTGGCCGCGGTTCTGGGCAAGGATGACATGATCATCAGCGATGAGCTGAACCACGCCAGCATCATAGACGGTTGCAGGCTGTCGCGGGCTACGATCAAGGTTTTCCCGCACGGCGACCGGAGATCGTTCGTGCGGCCAAAGAGCACGGCGCCATCACCATGGTGGACGATGCCCACGCCAGCGGCGTGCTCGGCCGCAACGGTAGGGGAACGGTCGACCACTTCGACCTGCATGGCCAGGTTGATATCCAGGTGGGCACGTTGTCGAAGGCCATCGGCGTGCTCGGCGGATACGTGGCGGGCTCCAGGACTCTAATCGACTACCTGATCCATCGTGGGCGACCGATTCTGTTCAGCACGTCGCATCCGCCGGCGGTTACGGCGGCTTGCATGGAGGCATTCGACATCCTGCTGGAGGAGCCGGAGATCATAGACAAGCTCTGGGAGAACACCCGGTTCTTCAAAAGGGGCCTGGAGGATCTGGGGTTCAACACAGGCATCAGCCAGACGCCCATCACCCCGGTAATCGTGGGCGAGGGCGCGCTGGCGATGAAGTTGTCCGACAGGCTGTTCGAGGAAGGCGTATTTGCTCAGGCCTTGGCGTTCCCGACCGTGCCGCGGGGCAAGGCCAGGGTGCGCACGATCGTCATGGCAACCCACACGCAGGAGGACCTGGAGTTC
>JAGVTS010000210.1 GCA_019136685.1 Bacillota bacterium
GCCCCTTTCTGCATCGATCATCGTCATAGTCCCTGTCATGGGCGCTGTCATCGCCGTCATAATGCGTGAAGCATTGCCCCTGTTCAAGTCGATGCAGGGCAAGATAGACAGGCTGAACCAGGTCGCTCGCGAAAAGCTCGCCGGCATTCGCGTGATTCGAGCGTTTGTAAAGACAGACTACGAAGCGCGCCGATTTGACCAAGCCAACCTGGACCTCACCTCTACCGCCCTTCGGGTCAACAGGCTGATCGCGCTCACAATGCCGCTGCTTATGCTGATGCTCAACATATCGTTGGTCACGATCACTTGGTTCGGGGCCCACCGAATCGACAGCGGCACCATGCCTATCGGCAATCTCACAGCCTTCCTGGCCTACATCATGCAAATCCTCATGTCGGTAATGATGGCCGTTGTGATGTTCATCATGGTCCCGCGCGCCAGCGCGTCAGCCGAGCGCATTCAGCAGGTGCTCCAAGTAGAACCGTCCATCACTGACCCCAAAGCGCCGGCGCCCGCGCCTGAACTTGCGCCCGCACCTGCACCTGCGTCGGGATGGACCGGCGCAGGCTGTGCAGCCGATCCGCTTGGTCCAGATACGTGCCGTGTCGAGTTTCGGAACGTTGCGTTCACCTACCCTGGCGCGGAGGCTCCTGTCCTCCGGGATATCTCCTTCTGCGCTCAGCCCGGCGAGGTTACCGCTATCGTCGGCAGCACAGGGTGCGGCAAGTCCACGCTCATCAACCTGATCCCTCGCTTTTATGATGTAACCGAAGGTGCAGTGCTGATAGACGGAGCCGACATCCGAAACCTCACTCAACACGACCTCCGGGACAGGGTGGGCTTCGTTCCGCAGAAAGCCTTTCTCTTTAGCGGTACTATCGCGAGCAACTTGCGCTACGGCAGAAGCGACGCCAATGATGCCGAGCTATGGCATGCGCTCGACATAGCACAGGCCACTGACTTCGTGTCCGAAATGCCCGACCAGCTCGAAGCCGCAGTCGCGCAGGGTGGAACGAACCTGTCGGGCGGCCAGAAACAGCGCATAGCCATCGCCCGCGCGCTCGTCAGAAGGCCCAAGGTGTACGTCTTCGACGATAGCTTCTCCGCCCTGGATTTCGCCACCGACGCCCGTCTGCGCGCCGCGCTGGCAAGCGAGGTGCGCGACACGGACGCCACAGTCCTGATAGTCGCACAGCGCGTCAGCACCATCATGAACGCCGATCGCATCATCGTGCTCGACAAGGGCGTTATCGTGGGTATGGGCACGCATAAAGAACTGATGGAACACTGCGCGGTCTACCGCGAGATCGTGTTTTCGCAGCTCGCAGAGGAGGAAGTCGCA
The DNA here is from genome assembly GCA_019136685.1 of Bacillota bacterium. Lineage (GTDB taxonomy): Bacteria > Bacillota > DTU025 > DTU025 > DTU025 > UBA5389. The sequence goes on from JAGVTS010000210.1 coordinate 1,343, forward strand.
TGAACAAGGAAACACCGTCCGCCCGATTCGCGCAGCAGTCTACCCAATCGATCGCGGGCCCAGGACGTGGCCCCGGCGCGGGCCCAGGACGTGGCCACGGCGCGGGCCCAGGACGTGGCCACGGCCCTATGGGCGCGATGATGCCCACGGAGAAGGCCAAGAACTTCAAAGGATCGCTGAAGAGGCTCGCGGGTTACCTGAGGCCTCACAAAGCCCAGGTTGCCGCAGTGATGGTTATGGCCCTGATCAGCGTGGCCCTCTCTATCGCCGGGCCCAAGATTTTGGGGCGAGCCACTAACCTTCTCTTTGAGGGGGTCATCGGGAAGCAACTGCCTGCGGGTCTCACCAAGGAGGCCATCATCGCTATGCTCAAAGCAGTCGGTAAGGACCGCATGGCCGACATGGTGTCAGGGATGAACATTGTGCCCGGTCGCGGCGTCGACTTTGCCGCCATCGGGCGTGTGCTGCTCACTCTGGCCGGCGTCTACATTGTGAGCGCTATATTCGGCTGGATGCAGCACTACATCATGGCGGGCGTCTCGCAGCGCACTGTGTATGGCCTGCGCAGAGAGGCCGACGCGAAGCTTGCTCGTCTTCCCCTCAGGTACTATGACAGCAACACTCGCGGCGAGATCCTGAGCCGCCTGACCAACGACATCGACAACATCGCAAGTTCCCTGCAGCAGAGCTTGAACCAGCTCACCACGGCGGCATTCACAGTGATCGGCGTGCTGATCATGATGTTCTCCATCAGCCCGCTACTTGCGGCGATCGCACTGGCTACACTGCCCCTGAGCGTTGTGGTGACTCTCATGATCGCCAAGCGCTCCCAAAAGCAGTTCGCCGCTCAGTGGGAAAGCACAGGCGCTCTCAACAGCCACATAGAGGAGATGTACACCGGACACAACGTAGTAAAGGTTTTCAACCGGCAGCAG
>JAGVTS010000182.1 GCA_019136685.1 Bacillota bacterium
GAGGTGGCTTTTCAAGTGACGTCGGGCCAGGTATTCGGCTTTCTGGGCCCGAACGGAGCGGGCAAGACCACCGCCATGAACATAATCGCCGGCCTGATAGAGTTCGATTCAGGCACTGTGACCATAGACGGCATGGACCTGCGCCGCAACCGGTCCGGCCTGCGAGGGGTGGTGGGCTACCTTCCAGAGTCGCCGGCGTTCTACGGCTACATGACGGCCCGGGAATACCTGCTCTTCATCGGGGATGTTTCAGGGCTTGTTCCCGCCGCGAACAGGGCGCGGGCGGATGAACTTCTCGATACGGTGGGCCTTGGCGAGGCCGGGCGCAGAAGGATCGGGGGATACTCGCGCGGCATGAAGCAGCGGCTGGGCATGGCTGCCGCCATCTACAACCGACCCAGGATGCTGCTCCTTGACGAGCCGACTTCCGCCCTGGACCCTCAGGGGAGACTGGACGTGATTACCCTTGTCGCGCGGATGCGCGATGCCGGGATGACGGTGTTTCTGTCGACCCACATCCTCGCTGATGTAGAGAGAGTTTGCGATTCAGTGGCTATCATCAAGAGCGGAACAATAGTGGCGGCCGATAACATGGCCCGTCTGCGCGAGCGCTACATCCAGCCGGTTGTGGATGTGGTGTTTGATCGAGTGCTCGAGTCAGTCCCCATGGAGATAAAGAGCGCTCCTCATGTCGATCGGGCAGCGCTGGACGGCGACAGGCTATCAGTCTTCATGCGCGACCTCGAACCCGGGAAGCGCGAACTACTGCACGCCCTGGCCGGCCTGGATGCTGGTGTGGCATCATACAGCGTAAGGCAGCCGAGCCTCGAGGATATCTTCGTTAGGCTGGTGAACAGCAGATGAGCACTTTCACAGCGTATCTCAGGAAAGAACGCATGGAATCGTCCAGGCAGAGCAAGTATCTGATCCTGGGAGCGTTTTTCGGTTTCTTTGCACTGTCCACCCCGATAATGCTCAGGCTCATGCCGAGCATTATCGAAAGCCAAATGCCCGGCTTTCCGCAGGAACTCATGAAGTTCGATGCGGTCTATTCAGTGCAGAACTACATCAGGAACATCTACCAGCTGGGCAATATGGCGGTTGCTTTTGTCCTCATGGGCGTGCTTGCAGACGAGCGCCTCCAGGGGAAGCTCGTGTATCCGGTGTCGCAGGGCGCGAGCATGACGGGTGTTGTCGGGGCCAAGTTTGTGCACTACGGAGCGGCGGTATCGGCGATCGTGTTCGCCTCGACCATGCTGAACTACTACTACTCGGTTGTTCTGTTCCCGGGCAGTGATCCGGGCATTGTCGCAGCTGTGCGGTCGGCAGGCTTGCTTGCCGCCTACTTTGCGACCAGGGTGGTGATCGTCGTATTCGCGAGCGCCCTATTCACGAAACCGCTCGCGGCCGGGTTGACCGCCCTTGTCGTAAGCTATGTGGAGCCGATCATCGCATCATTGCCGCGCTGGAAGTCGTTTGTGGCATACAGCTTGATAGATATGGCGAGCAGAACGCTCGGACCCGGTATGGGGACGATGCCCGCTGGCAGAGCGGGGAGTGAGGTCAGCGGTTGGGTTCTGGCCGTAGCGCTGATGGCAGAGGTTGCGGCGATGGCGCTGGCAGCCATATGGCGCATGAAGAGTGTTGAGATCGCGCCGGGCGCTGGAGCTCAGTGATTCTGGGGCCGGTGCGAAAGGGGTAGGACGTAGAGTGCGCAGGTGGCTGTAAGCGGGTGGACCAGGGCACTTGCAGCAACACCTGCAAGGTCGTCGCCGAATTCGTGCAGGAATTCCCTGTAGTGGCTTCCCTCAAGGCGCTCGACGGCGGCGGTGATCAGGTTGCCGGGGGGGAAGTAGTCCACCACCATCACGGCATTGCGGGCGGAACGGACCATGTCGGCGAGGACTTCTTTTCGGTACTCGCGCGGAAGGCCGTGAAGGAGCATTCCGGCACACACGACGTCGAACGGAGCGCCAGGCTGGCGCGACGCAAGGTGCGCCTCCGCCAGGATGTACCTTGCTGCGCTAGGCCGGTGACGTTGGGCGACTCGCAGCATGGCACTGCAGGAGTCGATGGCCGTGACCTGGAACCCGGCCCTGGCCAGCTCAGAGGCGAAGAGACCGGTGCCTGTTCCTACGTCCAAGGCAGTTGGCGCCGGGTGGGGGTCGTGTGGTTGTTGCCTGCCCGACGGCGACAAGATCGATAGCCCTGGCCCCGGCGGTGTCGGCCGGGGTCCGGGTGCGTGCAGGTCGGTTCGGAGAAGTAGGTCCACCGCGTTCCGGTACACCCGTGTCATGGAACGAGCCAGCACAAGGTCGTAGAAAGGTGCGACCATCGAGAACAGACGTTGGGTCCGTAGAACTTGATCCGGGCAGCCTGTGGGTTTCTGCGGGTTTCTGGGGATCAGGCTCAATCTCTCCCTCACGGTTGCTGATGGTCCGACTGACTCAAGTATTGCCCAGAATCCTGCAGTCAGGACACAAAGCGGCCGGCTGCGTGTAGGGATTGCAGGTAACGGGAGCCGGCCTATTGCCGCCTGGGACCATCGGTTCCCCAGGCCCGAGTTTCAGCCTGTCGTGTGGCCGACAGGTTCTGCGTCTCGCGACAGATTCCGTGACGGACGTCCGGCAAACCTGCAGCTAAGCCCGGGTGACGCAGTGTATGGCTCCGATGCGGATCGCGGACAGAATCCGGTCAGCCCGTAGCTGTGGCTAAACCTAACGCCAGGCCGCCATGCACTACCCACATCCCTGGAAGGGATGCGCGGGGGCCTGCCTACGCTCGGACACGTCAGTTGTCGGTGAAAGCGGCCTTGCGCAGGCCTTTAGGCAAAACCGTGTTTAGCAGGGAGTTGGCGAGCCTATGAGAGAAGAGTACGGTTTTCCGCGGAGCCTATTCAGAAAGTACTAGGTTTTTACGGGCAGGGGAGGAAATCGGGCGGATTTGGGGCTTCCTGGGGAATTGGAGGTCGCCTGGGGGCCTTCCCGGGGAGGCTCGGGAGATATGCGCGCGTGGCCATATTATGTAACCCGTCTCTGCCAGCGGATTTGCCGCGGGCCTGGCTCCAGAAAACGGATGCGCCGTTGCCGGCGCGAATTCAGATAACTCGCACCCACCAAACCACGTAGAATCCGGGTAGGTTGCTCGAAAAACCTACTCGAAAACGAACAGGATGCTCCGGAACCCCGCTCAGGCGCAGGAGAATGCCGCACGTCCGACTCCTTGGTAGATCGCGCCTTCCGGTTTCCTCGGGCGGGCGACTTCGGAGCTTCCGGTCTAGCAGGCCCAAGGCAACGCCTTCAGCTGTCACGTTTGACGAGAAACCTGTACGCCGTTAGTCAAGTTGCCTTCAGTCCGCGGTCTTCCTGCTGAACTTCGTTGACAAGGCCTATCCCGGATGATAAAATCAAACTCGCGGGAAATTGGTGAAGTGGCGGCGTAGCTCAGGTGGTCAGAGCATGCGGTTCATACCCGCAGCGTCACTGGTTCGAATCCAGTCGCCGCTACCATATATGCAGCGCCGTCGAAGTCGCTTCGATGGCGTTCCTTTTTTAGTTCCCCTTGCCGGCATTTCTCGTGGCTGCGATCCGACCGCGGTGTTTCGTTGTGGAATATTGGCTGTGCGTGGGGTGTGGCTGATGAGGATGTGGAATGTAGATCCCAGGCTGATGTGTAGAAAACACCTGCTCGGCGAGCACGTGGAGATGCACATGTTCGCAGGAACTTTGGCCAAGGGGGTCAGCATTAAGGGATATCTCGACGGCGGGTTGGTCGAGGTGGACCGCATACGCATCCGTCATGATGAGCTTGCAGCCGAGATGGAGAGGCGGGGCTACAAGCACAGTTCTCCGCTGCGCGATGATTGCCCATCTTTCTGTGCAGGCCGCGTGAACGCCGACGAGAACCTTGCGGAACTGGCCAGACGTTGCCCGCAGTGTGCTGCCGCTATCAGGGCAGGCGACAGCCAGGGCGGGAGAGTATGACACGTAAGGGTGCGGGCTAGCCCACCTGGTTCGTTGACTGGGTCAGCTGGCCGGATTAGCCTACCGGACTAGCCCGTCAGTGTGTGCCCAAGAGCCCCTGCCTGCGGCACCGACGCTCAAATACTTTAAACACCGCGTAGCCGGCAGCGCACATCCCCACTGTTGATGCAAGCATTATCCCGATTTCGACCTTCACAGGCAACATGGTCTTGGTTCCCAACAGGATGCTGCGCACGGCGTCGAATCCATATGTTGTTGGCAGCGCCAGCGCTACTGCTAGCAGGGGGCGAGGCAGCACGCTCACCGGGAATGTGGTGCCCGACAGCTGGGTTACTACCCAGTTTGATATGTCGATGGCGGTACCTGCCCGCCGCACGCTGAGCACCATGCCTGCTATACCCAGACCAAGTCCGGTCAAGGCGATGAGCATGGGCAGCATGGTGATGACTGCAGCCAGCACATTTCCCGTAAGGTTGACGTGAAACAAGGCAGCCCCCACGACCAGGACTCCTATGCTATTCAACGTAGTGAGCAGGAACATTATCACGCTCCGCCCGATTACTAGCGACACTCGACTCGCAGGCGTAACCCAGTTGGGCTCGAGCACGCCCAGTGTCATGTCTTCCTGAACGGAAAAGCCTGTTCCCCAGAAGGCCGTGCTGATGTAGCTGGACATGAACATGCCGATCATCACGAATGAGAAGTAGTCCGAGGTGCCGGCAAATCCCTCGAACCCGATCGCCCGGCCATCCACTGAGAAACCCTGGCCCATGAAATACGCCGGGGCCAGCCACATTATCGGTTCGACTACCGACATCAGAGCGTTGGCAGGGTACCTGAGGAATATGAGGAGGTCTTTGCGGGCTATGGCGCCGATCACGCGAAATTGACGCCTGAGCCATCCTCCGAATCGGTCCGCACCGAATCTGTTCACCAAGAACACCTCCGTGTCGGGCTAATACTGCCCCAGTGTACCGTTGCGCCTCACGGCCCGGTCTACGACGAGGAATGCCAGGCATCCTGCGGCCATCAGCCCTGCCGCAAACGCCGTGAGGACCCAGAAATCGCGACTGACATCTGCGTAGCTTGCTCCGGCTAGGCTCAGGCGCCGCACCAAGTCGATGGAGTATGTGAGGGGCAACGCCCTCGATACCGCTCTCATCCACGGCGGGAGCACCGCAAGTGGCGATGTCAGGCCGCAGAAGACCATGAAGACTCCCCGAAGGAAGAAGACTGCGGCGTTGAGTTCCTTAAGGAACAGCACCAGACTGGCAAATGCCAGCGCCATACCGAACATCGCTATCGTGGACACCAGGAAGACCAAGCACACGAGGGGTGTCGCCGCGAAGCGCACTCCCCAGGCTGCGCTGCACACGGCCAGGCTTGCGAATACCGGCATGACTGACACGATCATCTGATTGAGACCGCTGCCTAAAAGCATGGCCAGGCGGGGGGCGGGGGTCATCCAGTTGGACTCGAGCGTGCCCCGCCGCTGCTCCGCGCGGAGCTCGCCGCCGACGCTCCAGAGCACCATATTGAGCCACATCCACAGCACCATTCCGGCAAAGACGAATCCGACATAGTCGGTTGTTCCTGTACGCTCAGCGAACGCGGACAGCCCGGCTCCGTCCGGCCCGGCCAAAGCCTTGGCTGCGAATACCGTGAGCGATGGCATGAGTATGGGCCATACGAGCATGCCCACGACAAAGTCGGCGTAGCGGGTGGTGATGAGGAAGTCGCGCCGGGCCGCCGCCAGAAAGACCCTGGCAGTGCACCGTATTGTCCTGCTCATGGTGAAGGTCCTCCTTTGGGTCCTCAAGTCTCGAGGCTTCAGTAGCGCAGTGACTTGCCGGTAAGGGCGATAAAGACGTCTTCGAGGGTAGGCTCAGCCACTCTCAGGTTGAGCACGCGTTCGCCTCCTGCGCGCAGCAGATCAAGAAGCGCGTCGAGGGTCTGGCGGCTGTTTTCTGTGAGCACGCGGATCGTCCATGTTTCGTAGCCATTGCCGGACTGGACGCATTCCACCCCGCGCACCAGCGGCAGGGAGCGAAGCTCGTCCAGTATCCCGTTGGGCGCCCGGTCGGTTTCGACTTCCACTGAATGCATTTGCTGTATGTGATGCTTGAGCACGGCCGGGGTGTCGAGCGCGATCACTTTGCCATGGTCGATGATGGCGATCCTGTCGGAAAGCTCGTCTGCCTCGGCCATGTAGTGGGTGGTCAGGAGGATCGTGTGACCTTCGCCTTTCAGTTCGCGGACTACCTCGCGCAGATTTCGCGCGGACTGAGGATCAAGCCCGGCGGTGGGCTCGTCGAGAAGCAACACCGGCGGGTTGGCGAGCAACGCCCGGGCTATCGACAGTCGCTGCCGCATTCCGGTGGAGTAGCGTTCCACCAGCTCATTGGCTTTATCGGCCAGTTCGAATCTATCTAGCAATTCACGTATGCGTTCGCGGGCCGTGGATGGCTCTACGTCGTAGAGCGCGGCGAAGTACTCAAGGTTCTCGCGGCCGGTCAGTTTCCAGTAGAGGCTGCGCTCGCCGGACAGCACTGTGCCAAGCGAGGCGCGTACGCGGGCCGGCTCGCGTACGATGTCGAACCCGGCTACACGGGCGGTGCCCAAGGTCGGCTCGAGCAGGGTGCAGAGCATCTTGATGGTTGTGGTCTTGCCTGCGCCGTTCGGCCCAAGGAGGCCGAAGATCTCGCCGACGCGGATGTCGAAAGTAATGCCGTCCACGGCGACAAGAGCTGCCGGGCGTTTGCCGCTGTCGCCGCATCCCGCCTCTTTGGCGTTCGAGCCGCCCTTGGGGCGTTGCCGCGAGAACATCCGGGTCAACGTGTTGGGCGCCCGGCGGGTGAAGGTCCTTCTCAGGTCCTCGACTTCGATGGCGTTGGCTACACTCATGGCAAGCCCTCCCGATGGTGGTCATTCAAGGTGTCATTAGATATGTTAAGGCGATATTGCAAAGATGTCAAGGGCAAGGTTAATAAAATTAAGACGGGGGGCAAAGAAAGGGGAGCGGGTCTCGCCTTTGTCAGGCAGAAGTCCCGCTCCGCTGCTTTGATTGAGCTACGCTTAGCTTTGCGGTTTTGGCGTCGCCATGCCGACAGCCTCGGACTCAATGTCGACATAGTACAGGACGAGGCGATCGACTTGATGCGCGCCAGGGGATGGCACGACGATCTGCGTTTCGCCGTAGAAGTCGCCTGGGCTGATGTGGTGATCCCCGTCCACGTCGAGGAACCCTACCAGGGTACACTCACCTGGGCTTGCGTTTGATATGCAGAAGGTCCGATTACGTCGGCCATATGCTGGATCGCCGATCCAATTGTCGTCGGAGTCCCGGATGGCGAACACTGCCCGGTCCATGGTGGACTGCGTCAGAGCGGCGTAAGCGTTCACGAGGCCGGCGCCGAAGTCGTGATCGTAGCCGTCGGCGCCCAGGTCCATAGACGTGTCGGATATGAGGGCTGCAACGGCGACCGGCGACATTGGGCCAAATCTGGATAGCAGGAGCGCCGCAAGGCCGCTCACGTGCGGTGTGGCCATCGAGGTGCCGTGCATGAACTCATATCCATTCTCCCAAGCGTAACCACTGCCTGTTGAGACGCGCTTGAGGGCCGTGCTGAACACACCGTCCGACAGATTCGACACGATGCTGCCGCCGGGAGCCGTCACAGTGACCTGGGATCCCACGTTGGAGTAGGGTGCGAGCGCGTTGTCATTGAGGGTTGCGCCAACCGCTATGACCTCGGGGAAGGCGGCAGGGTAAAGCACAGGCCGGCCATAGTCGTTACCTGTGGCGGCCACCAGGAGTACGCCCCGGGAGTACGCGTTTCTGATAGTCGTTTCGAAGGCCGGACCCGGATGGTCGGTGCCGCCGAGACTCATGTTGATGATCTGGGCTCCATGCTGGACGGCCCATTCGATGCCTTCCATTATGAGGGAATAGGTCCCGGCTCCCTTGCTGTCGAGCACCCTGATGGGCATGATCATTGAGCCCCAGCTTACACCGGCAACGCCGATGCCATTATCGGTAGCGGCGGCGATCGTGCCAGCCACATGGGTGCCGTGGCTGGAGCCCAGAGGTTTGTCTGTTGGGTCATCATCATTGTCGATAAAGTCCCAGCCTGGGACCAACTTGCCCGCGAGATCGGGATGGCTCGGGCTGATGCCCGTGTCGATTACCGCCACCGTCACCGGAGCATCCTGCCCGGTGGACACGTCCCATGCTTGCGGCAGGCTGATGGCCCGGTAGTGCCACTGGCGGACCAAGAAGTCGGGATCGTTGGGCACCGCTGTCGCCCATACAGGATAGTCGGGGTACGCCCAGTCCACGCCGAGTATGTCTTCAAGGGCCGATGCGGCTTGCTCTATGGATACATCGCCGGCGTCGGGCGTGCCGAGCTTGATGCCGGGCGCGGATCCGTTCGGGGCAATCGTACCGTCTGGGGCCTTGGCGTCCGCTCGGCGGACAAGGAGTATCCGCGTAAGGGGTAGTTCGTCCACTATCTCATAGCCGGCGCGAGCCAGCTCATCAGCGATATCGGCGACCGTAAGCCCGGGCCTGAGCCTAACCTGAATAGTGCTGGTAGACGGTTCCGAAGCTGCGAGGCTTGGCTTGCGGGCCGCTGATCCCGTGAATAGCTTTGGCTTTGACGCCGCTTGCGGGGCATGGTGATTGGCCAAAGTAGCGTAGCCGTATATGGAAGACATGCCTGGCAGTACCGGCGTCAGCTGCACCTCACAGGCAGTAACCTGACCAGCCTGAACATTCACTGTGCGCTGGTCGGCCATGTAGCCATATCGCGACACCGACAGAACGTGCTGCCCAGCAGTGAGTCTGTTGACTGCGAATCGACCGGCCGGGTCGGCAGGCCCAAGCACGCGGTTGTCTACCGCGATGGAGGCGCCCACAATGGGCTCGCCCGAAATGCCGTCCACCACAGTGCCTTCGATTCTGCCTCTAGGCGGTGGGGGCGGTCCAATACAGCCGCCTGCGCCCACAGCCAGAACCAAAACGAGCAGAGCTGCGGAGATAAGTACGAGTTCGCGGAAGCGTGCGCGACCGTCGCAATTGCGCAAACTCAGGCACCTCCTGTAGGCCACTGAGCACACACTGAAAGTGCTGGGCGAGTTCGATGTAGATGCTTCGAGGGATTATTCTAGATAAGCCTTGCTCTTCCTTCAAAGGAGAAGCGATTGGAGAAATCCGGCGGCGGCGCGGGAGCGAGGTTGTGTAGCGGACTCAGACGCAACCAGCCCTATCGCGCAGCAAGCCGAGACCCGCAACAGGCCCAAATGCGCGACAAATCCAGAATTTGTGCTTGAAACGCGCGCGGGCCGCGTAGTATAATGAGTGTCGCGCGGGGACGTTAGGCCTCGCAGCCATAGTCGAATACGAAATGTGCGTGCGCCACTAGCTCAGTTGGTAGAGCAGCTGACTCTTAATCAGCGGGTCCGGGGTTCGAGTCCCCGGTGGCGTACCAGCATTTTACCAGCTAGAGGGCATGAGCCGTGGGAATAACTCCCACGGCTCGCTCGATTTCTGTCCATCAATTGGCCATCAATGAAACTGAGGCCCAGCTAGAGGCGTTTCAGTTTTGACGGGTCTTGCGGCTCGATTTCGCGTTGAGAATCTCGACAGCCTTCTCCTGCCCGGCGATGGATCGGCGTGTGTAGACCCGCATGGCGAACGCGGGGTCGGCGTGGCCAGCGCGATCCGCAATGCCGCGTGGACTTACCCCCTCGTCGGCGAGCCCCTGGAAGTGGGTATGCCTGAGATCGTGGAAGCGCGCCGGATCCAGGCCGAGTTCGCGGGCTATCGGACCGTGCGAATCCTGTAGAGTCCTGTCCACATGTGCGGCCTTGTTCGCCCAGTCGATGTCGCGCCACTTCAGACCCAGCAATTCTCCCATGCGCATGCCGGTCCTGAGCGCTATTCCGAATAGCGCGTAGGGTCTGTGCCCTTCGGCGGCTGCGAGAAACCGGTCCATCTCTGCGTCGTTCAAGACCACAGGTTGAAA
>JAGVTS010000098.1 GCA_019136685.1 Bacillota bacterium
GGTTCGGGAGTCGGTTCGGCCTCCGGCAGCTTCGATTCCGGTAGATCCTCGGCCGCGACCGGAAGAGGCGTTTTGCCCGCCGGGCTCGTCACTACCTCAGGCTTCTCCGGTTTCGGCGGTTCCTGTTTGGCCGGTTTGGGCTCTGTAGCAACCCTTGGCTCAACCTTTGGCTCAACCTTTGGCTCAACCTTCGGCTCGGGCTTCGGTGTGGGCCGAGGCGCCGGCGTCGGCTTGGCGGGCTCAGGCGCCTGGGGTTTAGGCTTTGGCGTCACTTCCTGCATAGCGACTCCCGGAGCGGGGGCTGGGGCGGCGGGCGCAGCCTCAATCGTCGCAATCTCGATCACGCCTGCGATGTCAAGAGGGTACACATCCAGAATAGGCTGCTCGACATAGGGTACCAGCAGTATCACCGCTACGTGAACTGCAATAGATATGAGCAGGCTTTCAAGATTGCCCCGCTCTCTTCTCATCTGGAGCCACCGCCTGATCCGGCGGCGCGCTCCACAGCCAGGGCAAGATGAACGCCGCCGGCCATCCTGATCGCGTCGATGGTCTGGATCAGCCGCTCATAGCTGACTGATTTGTCGGCCTTCACTATCACGACACGGCTGGGATTGGCCCGAAGCGATGGAAGCAGAGCTCGCGTGAGATCGCCGTCTGCGAACTGCCTCTCGTTGTAATAGAGCTTACCCTTGGAGTCGATAGCGACTATGATGTGGTCGCGCGCCAGATCGCTCGGGGTCGCAGCCCGCGGCAGTTCCAGAGGGACTCCGGCAGTCTCAGTCCTGAAAGTGCCGAAGACCATGAAGAACAAGACCAGATAGAACATGATGTCTATCATGGGGAGTATCTCGACCCGCGTTCTCCTGCGCTTACGATATTTCCCGAACATCGCCGCGCCCTCCCCTATCGTCGGCCGCTATCGCGAGGAGTTCCGCCGCCCGCCGGTCCATCTCAGCCACCTTGTCGTCAATGACCACCGAAAGCCAGCTGTACACCAGCATGAGCGGCGCTGCGACTATGAGGCCGGCCGCGGTGGTTATCATCGCCTCGGCGATCCCTCCGGACAGCTGGGCCGGCGTAGTAAGCCCGGCGAACGCCGACAAAACCTGAAAGTTCTTGATCAGGCCAACGACCGTGCCAAGAAGGCCGAGAAGAGGCGCAAGAGTGACGATGCCGTCCAGGACGTTCATCTTCCTCTCCATTGCGTGTACCTCTTCTCGGCCAGCCATCTCAATGGCATCCTTGATCTCACTGTACGGCCTGCCGTAGTTGGATACGGCGGCGCGGGCAAGCCCGGCCACCGGGCCCTTGGCGGCCTTAGCGGCCTGCATGGCTTCCACTGGGCGTCCTTGAGACATGTTGACCTTCACCGAGCGCATCAGCTGGTCCGATCCGGTGGGCATCAATACGAGCTGGATGATCTTCTGTATCGAGACGGCCAACCCCACAACCGAGCAGAGGATGATGGGGTACATGACCGGCCCACCAGCGGATATGTACTTCAGCATTGGAGCATTTCCTCCTTAACCCGCATCTGCGCCCTCTACATCCCTTTGGACGCACCCCCATTCTTCTACGTAATGCGCGAAATTCCTCTAGGTTTACCCTACTACCGCAGGTTCCAGCACCAGCTCACCGCGGGCAAATCTACCAGCGTCAAGCTTGCTGATGTCGATGGCACTGCGCCCCGTTAATACCAGGTCGGCCATAATCACTCCCACGATCGGAGCGAGCATGAAGCCGTGACCCGAGAAACCGTTGGCATTGAAGAACCTCTCCACCGGCGGGCACTCGCCCAGGATGGGCTGAGCATCAGGCGATCTATCGTAAAGCCCCGCCCACTGGCGCACTACGCGCAGCTGTGCTACGGGAGGAAGCAGTTGGCGCAGGCTTCGCGCCATACCTTCTAGGAACTCCACTGACGAATCGATGTTGTAGCCTCTGGGCTCAGGCATCCCGATCCCCATGATGAAACTGCCGTGCGGCACCTGCTGGCAGTAGAAGTCATGGTGGAACGAGATCACCATAGGCCCCATGATCGGCTCAACCGGCTCGGTGATGAGAATCTGATGCCGTTCGCCCCACACCGGTAGATCGATGCCGGCCATGGCGGCCACTTGCCCCGAGTATGCCCCGGCGCAGTTGACAACGGTAGACGTGGCGATCCTACCGTGGTCGGTCACCACCGCCTTGATCTTGTCTTTCTCTACCTCGATGCC
>JAGVTS010000118.1 GCA_019136685.1 Bacillota bacterium
ACAGGCTACGGTCGCGCCCGGCAAACAGCCCCCTGATCGCGGGGAACCCGTCTTCGACCGTGTTCACTGTAAGGATGTAATGAAGCGGCAGGCTGCGTAGTAAGCGCTCCTCCGCATAGTCAAACACCTTCCTGACCGGCGAGCGGTCTCGGCCCATCAACCTCTCCATGCCGTACACGGCGCCCAGGAAATGCGTCTTGTCGATCATACTCTTGCCGCCGCACCCTACCAGCACGTTCTTGGTGTAGTTGGCCATACCGACTACTTCATGGGGCACTACCTGACCTATCGACATGATCACATCATAGCTTGGGTCGAGCAACCTCCGATTGACCTCCACATCAATGGCGTAGTCAACCAGGCCTTCCGACACCTCGGCGACGTACCTGCCCGGTACCTCGCCCAACTTGACTACGTCGGTTCGCCAGTTGTGGACCAGGAAGCGTCCTTCGGGGATGCCTGGACCGAACATCTCCAGCCGCTCATCCCGGCTCACCGGGACATGCGTACCCAACGCAGGCATTATGTCAACCTGGACCGCAGGCGACAGCATCCTGTACAGAACCTGCACTATCAATCCTGCCTGCGAATGGCCCCGCGTGAAGTCGGGAGGGAGGAGCAGAACCTTTCGCAGCCTCGTCGGATACTCCGAGAGCCACGCTTCAATCGCCGCCTCCACCTGCTCGCGGCCTATGTCGTCACCTACGAGTCGTATATCCTTCATCACATGTACTCCCAATGAATCTACGCATCTAGCAGCTGGTAAAGCTGTAGATAGCGCGCGTAACGCTCTTTGAATAGCTCCACCGCGCTGTCTCGCGGCTGAACACTCCCAGCGATCTTGGCAGTGTGTCCGTCGATCACTCCGGCGTTGCACCCTCCAACCGCCTCCAAGGCTACCAAGGCGCCGCCCACCGTGGAGTCGTTGATCGCCCCTGTCACATGGAGCTCCCGTCCAAATACGTCGGCGGCCATCTGCATCCATAAGTCTGAGTTCACAATGCCCCCCGACACTACTATCCGATCAGGTCTTCCACCCACATCAACCAGGATGTCATAGCATTGGCGCATGCTGAAGAGTACTCCTTCGAGAATCGAGTAGTACAAGTCAGACCCCCCATGCGAGGCCTTGATACCCACGAAGCCGCCTGCGCGATCCTCGTTCCACCCCGGGCACCGCTCTCCGAAGACGAACGGCAGGAACAGCGGCGCGCCAGAGCGATGAACCGAGGCTGCGCCGTCTGAGAAGCTGTCGTAGACGGCAGGATTCAGATTCTGAGCCAGATAGCGCTGCAAAAACCAGTCCACACAGTTCGTTCCGTTGTTCACGGCCGCTCCCGACAAGCGCCGCCCGTTCAGAAGGTAATAGCACCAGGTTGACGGGACATCGGGAATCCTCGGCTCCGGATGGACTACCCTAAGCGCCCCGCTGGTTCCCACTGACATCGACATTACTCCAGTGTGCAGGGCGCCTATGGCCAACTGGTTCATGGCCCCGTCGGAGCATCCCACAGTCACTGGCACTCCGGAAGGCAGGCCTAGTCGTTCTGCGAATGATGCCCGCAACCCTGCAGTGTAGAAAGCCTCTTCCAGCTGACTGAGTTGTTCCCGCCGAATTCCCACGACGCCGAGTACGTTGTCATCCCAGTCTAGAGTGGCAATGTTAAGCATACCCGTACCCGACGCGATACTACGTGAAACCCTGGCACATCCGGTGAGAGCCTCAAACACGAATTCTACCTGCGACGACACGTATTTGGCACTGTCCATTAGCTCTGGCTGACGCTGCCTGAGGCTGTACCACTTCCAGGCAGGATACATGGCATGCACCATGCAGCCTGTTGAATGGTAAGCCCGTCGCACGAGTCTCTCATCGGCACGGAGCGGGGCAACCCACGGCGCGCCCGAAAGATCTGCCCAGGTGCTTACCCTTCCCAGGGGTCTGCGCTCCCGATCTAGTGCCAGAAGGCTGTGCCAGGTTCCTGTTAGCCCCACTGCTTCGATCCGCAGTCCAAGGGCCTGAGCTCTGTGTACTACTCGACGCAGCACCTCTAGTGCACATTCGAGCAGCCCATCAGGGTCCTGGCTTGGGCCATCGGCTACGTGAGACGCATAGCGAGATGTCACTTCAGCGACGACGCCTCGCTCCACTGAGAACAGTATACACTTCGCGGAGGATGTACTAACCTCGAGACTGGCCACAACCAAATGCGTCACAC
>JAGVTS010000158.1 GCA_019136685.1 Bacillota bacterium
AAGGAACTACTCGGGCGAGGGTCGAGGGCGGTATATGACCTGATTCGGAAGCATGTCGATCCTCTGGAGAACGACAGATTCATGAGGGCTGATATCGCTGCTGTCGAGAGACTGGTCAGGGCAGGCGAAATCGTGACGGTAGTCGAGAGTGTACTTGGCGAGCTTGAGTAGCAGTACACGCTTTTCGACAGGGCCTGCGATCTCACAATGTCAAGAGAGGGGGTATGTGATCCCACACCCATACATGTCGGAAGGGGTGAACTGGAAACCGCGAGAACAGTGCATGTAATACGTAGGATTCGTGACTGTACGAGAATTATGACGAGGAGGGGCAACAATGAGGAACTACATGAGAAAGGCTCTACTGGTTGTGATAGCCTTCACGTTGATATTGATACCCAATGGGCTCACGATCGCGGCCAGCGCCCCATCGCGCGGGGGTACCATGGTTGTTGGTATCAGCACCGATCCCGGCACGCTCAACGGAGCCATATCGGGGTCCTTCTTCGATAAGATCGTAGCGAGCAACGTGTTCAGCATGCTCATCCGGCTCGACAGAAACATGAAGCCCGTGCCCGACCTTGCGAAGGAGTGGA
This sequence comes from Bacillota bacterium, assembly GCA_019136685.1. Taxonomy (GTDB): domain Bacteria; phylum Bacillota; class DTU025; order DTU025; family DTU025; genus UBA5389. The sequence continues at coordinate 597 of JAGVTS010000158.1, forward strand.
CCGTGAGCCAGGACGGTCTCACCTATACATTCCACCTCGTGAGCGGAGCCAAATGGCACGATGGAAAGCCTGTAACCTCCGAAGACGTCAAGTTCACGGTAGAAGATGTCATCATGAAGCTCCATCCGCGGGCTGGCACATACAGCCAGTTCATAAGCGGTGTTGATACTCCCGACCCTCACACGGTTGTGTTCAGACTGAAGAAACCCTTTGGGGCACTGATGAACGGACTCGGGTACGATTTCTTCATACTTCCGAAGCATGTCTATTCAGGTACCGACGTCAAGAACAACCCAGCCAACGTCAAACCGATCGGCAGCGGACCATTCAAGTTCAGAGAGTGGCTGCGCGGGAGCCACATAACACTTGAGAGGAATCCCGCTTACTTCCGCAAGGATCTCCCCTACCTGGATCGTCTCGTGTTCCGCATCATCCCCGATGCCTCATCGCGGACAATGGCACTCGAGGCGGGCGACATCGACTACCTGGCCTACTTGGCTCTTCCGTCGTCAGCGGTTCCGAGGCTGAAGGCTGGAAAGAATATGACCGTTACGCAGGATGGTCTTGAGTCGCTAGCGTCCATCCTAATGCTGACTTTCAACCTCGACCGCGATGTTCTGAAGGATGCCAGGGTAAGGCAGGCTATCGCGCACGCAATCGATCGTCAGTATCTTGTCGACTACGCCGACTACGGTCTGGGTAGACCCGCTACCGGTCCCATATCTTCTCTGACCACGTGGGCGTACGAACCGAATGTTCGCAAGTACGAGTACAATCCTGCACTCGCTGAGAGACTGCTGGACGAGGCTAACTACAAGCCGGGACCCGACGGCGTGAGGCTCACTCTCCGCCTGATAGCAGATACGGGTGTGGAACTCAACAGGAAGTCCGCCGAGATAATCAAGGAGCAACTGCGCCAAGTCGGCATCAAGGTCGACCTCCAGTTGGCGGAGAGAGGAGTCATGCTGGATCGCGTCTACACGAAACGCGACTACGACATGCACGTGCACGGCTTCTCCACAGGGGCTGATCCGGCCATCGACGTGGCTCGCCTGTACGTGTCGAGCAACATCAGGCCGGTATCCTTCACGAATGGTTCTGGGTATCGCAATCCGCTCGTCGACGAGCTCTTCCAAAAGGGCGAGGCATCGACTAAGGTCGAGGACCGCGCTCGCCACTACCGCGAGGTTCAGAAGATCCTTGTGTCGGATCTGCCGGTCATACACCTGGTCGAGTATGGAACGACGGCCGCTTGGAACAGCCATTTCCATGGGCTGCATGAGTGGAGCGCATACTCGTACTACATCTTCTGGGACGCTTGGCGCGACTAGCGAACACATATCGGGGGGCGCCAAGCGCCCCCCGACTCGAAGGGAGTGCAGGCCAAATGGCCGATGTGATCCGGCAGGTAGGAGCAAGGCTGACACAGCCAGTTAACCAACTGCTTCGGCAGCGATTCTACCCTGGCCCGTTGGAGTCTCTCAGACAAAGCTACGAGGCCTTTCATGCTTTCGATAAGGCTCATACAGTGGCTCTGGCTGAAGTAGGGCTGATGCCCTTGGAAGCGGCGCGCGCGATTCTCGAGGGGCTAAGAGTCTTGGAGTCTGAGGGCCTTGAGAAGACCCGCGACGGCATGGGCGGAGGACGTCATTCGGGTGAAGCTTACCTGACGTCACGCATCAACCCCGACGACGCCGGTTGGATCAACCTAGGGCGAAGTTCGGGGGATATGGACGCTGTGGCATGGCGGTTTGGACTCCGCGCTAGGCTCCCTCAGGTGTTCAGGCAATTGCTGTCCATTCGGCGGGCACTGGTTGATCTGGCGGCAATGCACCTTGAAACAGTAATGCCGTCCTACACATGCCTACAGCATGCACAGACCACTACATTGGCCCACATGCTGCTCTCCTGGGAGGCGCCGCTTAGGAGAGATACGGGGCGCTGCTTCTCGCTGTATGATGCGGCTGGAGGTAGCCCGGCAGGTTCAGGCATTCTCACAGGATCTACCTTTGCTGTGCCGCGCCGCCGCACTGCCGAGCTTCTGGGATTTGACCGAATCGAGCTGAATACCCGCGACGCTGTGCTCAATCTCGACGTAGTCCTGGAAGCGCACAGTGACGTATCGATATGTATCGCGAACCTTGTCAGGATGGCATGTGACCTCCACATGTGGGCTACGGCCGAGTTTGCCATGGTTGAGCTTGCAGATGAGTACTGCTCAACCAGCAGCATAATGCCGCAGAAGAAGAACCCGTGGACTCTCGCGTGGATCAAGGGGCAGGGCTCTCTGTCGCTGGGCAGATTGGCGGGCGTCTTTGCCGTCGTCAGGGCAGAGTCCGACCAGCTCGAGTCCACGCTGCTGGTGCCGTGGGAGTTGTGGCATGCGCTAGATGACGTAAAGGACATGTTAGGGCTCATGGCCGGGATCATCTCGACCATGAAGGCTCGCCCTGACCGCATGCGCGAGCTTGCCAGCCAGAACTGGTGCCAGGCTACAGATCTCGCAGCTGCGATGGTGGAGCGGAAGGGTATACCCTGGCGGGCGTCGCATCAGCTGACCGCTGCCATAGTTCGTGAGGCCGTGAGTAGGTCTATGAAACCGGCAGATCTCACACCCGAGTTCATCGACCAGGTGGCTAGAGACACGGGTCACACGCCTCCTGGCCTAGATCCTTCTGAGTTGCGACTCGCGCTGGATCCTGTCGAGGCCGTGCGCAATAGAGCTTGTGTTGAAGGGACTCCTGCCCCCGAGCGTGTGTCGGATCAGCTGGAAGCAGCGCGAAACAGCATTGCCGAGGATAGTGCTCGACTGGATACGCTGTGTGAGCGTGCAGCGGCGGCAAGGGCCCGGCTTGAGGAGGCTGTTGATGCCGTACTGGAGGGTGGCGCATGAGCAAGCCCTTTGAGTCAATGCTGCGGTATGCGGCGCGGCGGTGTGTCGTAGCCCTTCCAACGCTGTGGCTGATAGTCACGGTAATGTTCCTCCTGGTTCAGATGGCGCCGGGAGATCCGGCCACCTTCATAGCCGGGGAGGGCGACATCAGCGACGAGTACCTGGCACAGGTGAGAAGCGAGTACGGGCTGGACAAGCCGGTTCTCGTGCAATACGGAGTGTACCTCAGTAAGGTGATCCGCGGGGATCTTGGGTACTCCTTCCGCTATCGCGCGCCTGTGCTTGGGCTCATAGCGGAGCGGGTGCCGGCGACCCTCCTTCTGATGCTGATCGCCATTGGGCTGTTCGCAATTATCGGGGTACTGCTGGGAGCAGCCGCAGCAAGACGGCAGTACTCATCCTTTGATCTTGGCCTTGTTGTTCTGTCGGTGTGCGGCTGGTCGATCCCTATCTTCTGGTTCGGGCAGATGCTCCTGATAGTGTTCGCGCTCACGCTTAGGTGGTTTCCCACTCAGGGCATGTTTGATCTCAGGTCGCCGTCCTACGGGATAGGCAGGTTTATTGACGCGCTGTACCACGCCGTCCTCCCCGTGACTGCTCTCGGCATGAGGTTCATGGCCCTAAACGCTCGCATGATGAGGACTAGCATGATCGAGGCATTGAGCCAGGATTACATCACGACCGCACGATCCAAGGGGTTGACAGAAGCGGAGGTGATGCGCTACCACGCCATTCCCAATGCCCTGCTTCCAGTAGTGACGTTGGTAGGGATGAACATCGGCACGATGCTTGCCGGGTCAGTCCTGACCGAGGTCGTGTTCGGTTGGCCCGGCATGGGCCGCCTGCTCTACGACGGAATCTACTCCAGAGACTACCCGCTGGTAATAGGCATCATCCTCGTCATGGCCATCGCTGTGGTAGTGTGTAACCTCATCACTGACATTGTTTACGCATTCATCGATCCGCGGATAAGGTACGACTAAATCCATAGCTGCAGATTGATGGTGATCTGGTTGGGAGGAGCATCGGAATCATGATTACTGCCCTGAACCTACTGAGGCAGAGCAGGTCCGCCATGTGTGGACTGACACTAGTGCTTTTCGTCGTCCTCGTGGGAGTGGCGGGACCGATGTTTTTGGACTCGCCGTTCGCAATGACGGGAGACTCATTCCATGCCCCTAGCAGGGAATCAGTGCTTGGAACGGATGACCTCGGCAGAGACATGCTCGCAAGGATTGCCCACGGCGCGCGGGTTTCGCTCATCGTGGGTGTTTCGGCGGCCTCTGTCTCCGCGGTGATCGGCATAGTTGTCGGGAGCTTTGCCGGATTCTTCGGCGGTTTCGTCGACGAGTTTCTGATCCGGATAGCAGAGGCCTTTCAGGTAATTCCCCAGTTCTTCTTAGCTATTCTCATCGTCGCGCTGTTCGGGCCCTCGATCAGCCGAATAGTCCTCGTGATTGCCATATTGAGCTGGCCGAGTACGGCGAGGATTGTTCGCGCAGAGTTTCTCAAGATGCGGAACCTCGACTTCGTAGCTGCCGCGCGTCTGGCAGGCGCGAACAACGCAACGCTGATATTCCGGGAGATCCTGCCCAATACACTGCCCCCTATGATAGTAAACACGTCGCTGCAGATTGCCGGCGCCATCCTAACCGAGGCTAGCCTGAGCTTCCTCGGACTAGGTGATCCCGATATTGTGAGCTGGGGCCAGTTACTGTACAATGCCCAGCCATTCCTGAGGGATGCTTGGTGGATGGCGGTCTTTCCGGGCCTGGCCATCTCCATTAGCGCCCTGGGCTTCAACCTGCTGGGCGACGGCTTGAACGATATCTTGAACCCCAGGAAGCGAGGTCAGGTCAGATGAGGGCAAGTCAGCGAGAAGTTAGTGCAGCATCAGCCCAGGGAGACATGCCACTGCTCCGGGCTCTTGAGCTCATCGTAGAATTCCCAGTGCCGGGGAGGCAGCCTGTCCGCGCGGTAAATGGGGTGAGCCTTGAGGTGAATCGTGGAGAGATTGTCACGCTCGTCGGCGAATCTGGGTGCGGCAAATCTGTCACGGTTAGGTCGCTCTTTGGTCTACTGCCTCCTCCGGGTCGCTTGATCGGAGGTCGCGTGATCTTCGACGGCCTTGATCTTTCAGGGATGCGAGAGGAGCAAATCCGCAAGACGTGTAGAGGGATGGTCGGGTACGTCTTCCAAGACCCGATGACCTATCTCAATCCGGTAATGTCCGTTGGGGCGCAGGTGGCGGAGGCAATGACTGGGCACGCTCGGTCTACGAGAAACCCAGACGCCCGGGACAGGATTTGCGAACTTCTATCCGATCTTGGCATCGGCGACCCAACTCGGGTGCTCGAATCATATCCTCACCAGCTCAGCGGCGGGATGCGGCAGCGAATCATGATTGCCATGGCCCTGTCGCGTACGCCGAAGCTGCTCATACTGGACGAGCCTACCACGGCGCTGGACGTAACAGTGCAGGCGCAGATAGTAGACTTGTTGAAGCGCGTGCAACGCCGGGCGGGGGTGGGAGTTCTTTTTGTGACGCACGATTTCGGCCTGGTGGCAGAGATGGCCGATAGAGTGTACGTGATGTACAGCGGACAAGTAGTGGAGGAAGGGCCCGTTCGCCGCATCTTCTCGTCCTCAAGACATCCATACACACGGGGCCTGATTGACTGCGTGCTCACCACCGGGGAGAGGAAGGAGAGCCTTCGAACCATACCGGGTGAAGTGCCAAACCCACGGGCTGCCCTGACCGGTTGCCGATTCGCGTCGAGGTGCTTGTCGAAAAAGAGCCAGTGCGAGGTTGAGTCGCCGTCGCTGACGCTGGAGGCGGACGGGCAGGTGCGCTGCTGGCGCGCTTCTTCAGAGATTGAGAGCCCCGCTATTGAGGCAGGGGGCAGCGGATATCCGGGGCTGGTGACTGGGACGGGGGCCTCATGGGGCGCGCGCAACGAGGTGCAGGCGCATTCGAAGACGGCTGAGTTAGGGCGGCCGGCAGGCGAAGCAACCATCCGAGTGGAGAGCGTGACGAAGAGCTTCCCTGTCAGGGGAGGCGCATTTGGAGGCAGCAAGGCCCTGGTGAGGGCAGTGAACGGCGTCTCACTCGAAATCGCAAACGGCGAGCTGTTCGCCCTGGTAGGTGAGAGCGGGAGCGGCAAGTCTACCCTGGGACGCATGGTTGTAGGGCTTGATGAGCCGGACAAGGGGTGCGTCACAGTGGGTGGTCGCGACGCTGCCGAATGGACCCGGAATCGAGCCATGCGTCCAATGTGCCAGATGGTATTCCAAGATCCATACTCATCGCTGAACCCCCGCAAGCTGATACGGGAGTCCATCACTCAACCTCTTGCGAACTTTGGCTTCGCACATGATGCAAAGAGCCTGGCTGAGCGAGCGGCGGAACTGCTTGAGCAAGTTGGTCTGTCGCCGGCCGGCGAGTATCTTGACCGATATCCCCACGAGCTGTCGGGCGGGCAACGGCAGCGAGTGGTCATAGCTCGGGCTCTTGCACCTGAACCGCTGGCGCTTGTGGCAGACGAGGCGGTGTCATCACTGGATATGTCCACACGTACCCAGATCTTAGGACTTCTGAGAGAGCTGTGCGATGCGGTTGGACTGAGCATTCTGTTGATAACACATGACCTTGCTGTTGTGAGTTCTGTGGCCGACCGAACCGGCGTGATGTACCTGGGGCGGCTCTACGAAATCGGACCAACTGAGGCTGTCATCTCTCAGGCGAAACACCCGTACTCTCGAGCGCTTATCTCAGCCGTGCCGCTGCCGGACCCGGTGAAGGCTCGCCAAAGGGAGCAGATTCTGATGCAGGGGGAGGCGCCCTCGCCGGTTAACCTGCCTTCCGGCTGTTTCTTCAATCCGAGATGTCAACATGCAACTGAGCTTTGCAGGAGTACGGAGCCCCAGTGGGCGGAGATCGAGGAGGGACACTTTGTTGCCTGCCACCTCTACGACTGATATGGGCGGAATGAAAGAGCAGCCAAGTATCGCGCGCATTCTGGCGCGATTCTGCGTCCAGGCTGCCGCTACGGACGATCAAGTGCCCGAGTCCGTGCTAGATCGAGCCAAGCTATGCGTCGCCGACTTCCTTCACGCGGCGATCTGCGGAGCAGGAACCTTGACCGGTGATTTGGCGTGGGCGTACGTGAGCAAGGGAGCAGGCCGGGGAGGCAGATCAGGCGGCGGTTCGTGCACTGCGGTTGCCAGAGGTACTGTCGGCCCCGAAGAGGCTGCGCTCTACAACGGCTCGGTCGCAGCCGTGCATGAGATCGACGACGTTCACTTCGATACGTCTATGCATCCGGGGGCTGCGATAGTGCCTGCAGCCCTGGCGGCAGCGGAGTGGGCGGGCAATACGTCCGGTCGAAGATTCCTGACAGCGGTGGCTGTGGGGTACGAGGTTGCCATTAGGCTCAGCATTGCCGTTGGCTACCGGCATTATCACTTCTTCCATTCGGCCGCCACGTGCGGAGCCGTTGGCGCAGCCGCGGCCGCGGCAGTGGCAGCAAACCTCACAGAAGAGCAGGCTCGCAACGCAATTGGCCTTGCCGCGACCATGGCGAGCGGGCTATGGGAGGGTCTAAACTCCGACGCCGTCATGGCAAAACACCTTCACCTGGGTCTGGCTGCGGAAAGGGGAGTGCGAGCGGCGCTTCTGGCCGGCCTTGGCTGGCCGGCGTCGGCTACAGCTATCGAGGGCGATCGTGGGTTCATTGCCGCTCTCGCGAGGCCGGGCGAGCATGCGCCTGGCGACAATCCCTCTCTGCCCGACATCACAGATGTACTCACTGCGGGGCTAGGGTCCGAACGGTGGGCGATCTTGAGGAACATCTTCAAGAGGTACCCGTTCTGCCTAGGTTGCTTCGAAGGCATCGAGGGAGTGGAGTACATCCTAGATGGCGACGCCGGGCGCCGACTCGATGATATCTCCAAGATCGTGGTCGAGGCCTCACCGTCAGTTGCCTGGATGGTTGGTCAGTCGCAGGTCACGAATGAGCTGCAGGCCAAATTCAGCATGCCTTACGCACTTGCGCTCGTGCTAAGCGGGCGAGGCGCTGAACACGTGCCCATGCAGAAAGACGCATTCCAGGATCCAGTCGTCCTGCGGTGGCTGCCGATGATCGAGGTCGTCGGCGATCCCGAATTTGGACGACGCCGCGCCCGCGTCACCATTACGTGGCGTGATGGTTCCTCCAATACCGCTGATCGCCCATTGGTCAACATGACTGAGGAGGAAGTGATGGGTAGACTGGAACGGGTAGCCCATGATGTTCTGGGAGAGCGAAGCTCGCACCTGATCGAGTCGGTGAGATTGCTCGATGAAGCGCCGATTGCCCGCGTGCGATCGTTTCTAGCATCCGGGAGCTGCGCGCGCTGAATCTGAGGTGAATCGCCCCCTTCACATTCCATCAATGGAAGTGATATACTGGGGGCGCTCCTCATGTTGTGTCATTGAACACTAGTATGCCAGGAGGTTCGTGAATTGGACGGCGACCCCTTGTCTTGTGTGTGCAGACCGCAGGTGGGCCTGTCGATGAAGGCAGCTGAGATGATCCGAAGGCTCATCATCACCACTGAGCTCGAAGGAGGGCAGCCTCTCGTTGAGAGTCGTCTCGCCGGGCTGCTTGGAATGAGTCGAACTCCGGTGAGGGAGGCTCTCAGGCAGCTGGAGGGTGAGGGCCTGGTGCGCCTAATACCCAACAAGGGAGCGTTTGTTAGCGAGATTTCGGTAGATGATCTGTGTGACGTCTATGAGCTGAGGAAGGCCTTCGAAAGCCTGGCGGTGGTATCGGCACTTCCCAATGTAACGGACGAGGAGATCGAAGGCTTGAGGCTGGAATGGGAACGCATATACAGCGGCGACACCGGCACTCTGCCCCTGGAGATAATCACTGCATCGGATAGTAGTCTACATGGGCTCATGATCAGCCGGTGTCGGAACGTCCGGCTCAGGGTCTTCTCGGATATGCTCAGGTCCCAGATAGCGCGATACCAATTCGTCGCCGCTCGCTCCTTGTCGGACGTGCGAACTACGGCCGGAGAACATCTTGAGATAATCAGCCTCATGAAAGAACGAAACGCTTATGGATTAGCAGCTGCGTTGACAATGCACATTGAGCAGAGTCAACGTTACATTATGGAGGGCTACTTCGCGCATCAAGGCTTCACGTTTTCCTAGCTTCAGAGTTCCATCCAAAAGCCAGGCAGAATTCGGCGCTCACTGAGTTGCTTCTTTCGATTTCGGGAGCTGCTTTCGCAGGCCCTGCCAGAGCGAGATTACAGAGATTCACAAGCGAAAGCCCCGGGATTCATCCCGGGGATGAAGCGTTCCAGTCTCCGGCCTGCTCGCCGCTCCCGTGCTCGCTTGTTGCCTTCTGATGGCGCACAT
>JAGVTS010000198.1 GCA_019136685.1 Bacillota bacterium
TCGCAACCTAATCTGAGGAGGTATTCTATACGGCGCGGTGGCTATGCCTTCTTCGCCAGCCGACGTTGTGACATTTTCACCGCCGATCTATGCAATTCCATTATGCCGAAAACACCTCTTTCCGGCTGTTGAAAACCCGCAAGTTTGCGGGCTTGATGCTTGCACCACGGGTAGTGGAACACGTCCGAGTTCCTGCTCCCGAAGTATTTGTGGCCAGTTCCGCCAGCCGGCGCAGGCGCTGGAGAGGCAGCCGCCGCCTTCCGTCTGTCATCTTGTCTGGTCTCAACCTGCCAGCTCTCCCCATCGGTCTTGACGCTGACGGTGCCATCAAGGTCAGTCCGGTAGACCTTCGCGCCTGACGCCTTGAGCCTTGCGAGAACGCTTGCCGCAGGGTGGCCGTAGCTATTGCCCGCGCCCGCCGAGATGATAGCTATTGCCGGCCTCAAAACGGCCAGGAACGCCGAGGTCGTGGAAGTGCCGCTCCCGTGGTGCGCCACCTTGAGGACCACCGCCGGGGATAGCATCTTTCCACGAACCAATGTCTGCTCTGCGCCTGCTTCAATGTCTCCCGCTAGCAGCGCGGAGAACTTGCCGTAGATCACGCGCACTACGATAGAACAGTCATTGAGGTTGTCCGAGAGCTTCTCATCAGGCCAGAGGATCTTGACCATCGCCGGGCCCAGGGCGAATGACGATCCGGTTCGTCCAAGCGCGAACGGGATGTCTTTCTCCAGGATCTTCTCCAGATGGCCCTCGTAGGTCTTGGAGGCGTGGACCTTGCCGGAGTCGATGACCCTGCCCACTGGGATCGCATCCAGCACGCTGCCAAGGCCGCCTATGGCGGATGCGTGCTTACGAGAACATCGAGCCTTTCGACGCCGGCCTTCCTGATCGCCTCAAGGACTCTTCCGGAGGCGTCAGCCGGTCCTCCGTCGACTAGCATGGCATGGCCGTCGGATGTGGAAATGAGGATCGAGTCTCCTTGGCCGACGTCCATCACCGAGAGGGTGAGCAGGATCGAACCCGCTGGCTATTCGCTGCCGAAAGCGCCTGCTCCAAAGATGAAGGATCGCGAACAACCCTCGCATTCTTCTCGTCTGCATTTCGCGCACCATCTCTTGAACGCAGGTGGCCACAGGCGACAAACCGTAACGTACAGCAATGCTTTGCCTGCGCCAGCCTCATCCCTCCGAGATTCCTGATCTCGCTGGTTCTGTCTCATTCACTGTTCTGAAGGCGCGAAACGTACGCTTTGCCACAGAATAGGCCCCGAAAGAGCCCCCCGAGACCGCCTACACCTGCCCTCCAGTGTGTTGCTGCGCGCCCGAGGGGCAAAAGGCCAATGCTATAGGATCTGCAATACTGCTCACCAGGGTTCCTCTCGGACAGAGCGAAATTGACACTATGATGAAGCAGTCGCAGGACGTGCTTGCTTGGTATGACAATATGCAAAATCCCGTGCCTACTTGGTATCTCAAGGACTTGGAGGTGACACAATGAGCAAGCCATACGGCATAATCCTACTCGGTGCGAATGGAAGCGGCAAGTCTACACTTGGCCGTGAGCTTGCTTGTGCGTTGAATTTTGCCCATTTTGATGTGGAGGATTACTGGTTTCATAAAACCGACATACCGTACACAGCCATTCGACCACAGGACGAACGAAATGAGATGCTGCTTTCAGATATGAAGAAACACGGCTCATTCGTGGTTTCCGGCGACGTTTCAGGCTGGAGCGATGAACTTCTGACGATGTTCGACCTCGCAGTCTTTCTTACAGCACCCACAGAGACTCGCATGAAGCGCATCGAAAACAGAGAATATGGACGGTGGGGCGACCGAGTGCTTGAGGGCGGCGATATGTACGAGTCACAGAGAAAATTCAGAGAGTTTGCCGCTACACGGGATGTCGGCTTGCTTGAACAAGCGGCTTCATTGTATTTGTGTCCCATCCTTCGAGTTGATGGAACAAAGCCGCTTTCCGAATTGGTACATGATATTGAGCAGGCACTCCTGGTCCGGAGGAAAGCGTCCACTCGTTCCGGTCCAATTCGTCCACCTGGTCCAGGGCAAATCGTCCACCTGTTCCGGGGCAAAGAATCCGGTGGTTCTGAAAGGCCCCGGCTGGCCAGGTCGGAGCGAAGCGACGCACGGTATGGGATCATGTCCCTTG
>JAGVTS010000170.1 GCA_019136685.1 Bacillota bacterium
GCCGTAGCCTCGCATACGCTCACGGCGCCCCGAAAACCGACCCATTTCTCCCGTAGATCGCAAGCGTCAACAATGCCCACACCCCGCCCCGCCAAGAATGCCGAGCCAATCGGAGCTCTCACCGCGCCCGAGGTTATCTTCTGCGGGCGCCGGCATACATCCGTGACGATCTGTGTCCAAAGCTCGCTCTGGCTTCCACCGCCCGCCGCCCTTATCTCGTATTCGCCTAGAAGCCCTGCGCTTGACAGCTCTGCCAAGCATGAGCGAAGCGCAGATGCCACGCCTTCAAAGGCCGCGCGATACACGTGACCTAGCGAGTGACCTTGATTGAGCCCGAGCAAGGCTCCCGACATATTCGGACGAACCTCAGGGCTTCGCTGCCCGGTGAGGTACGGAATGAACACCAGCCCATCGCTGCCCGCGGGCACGCGTACCGCTTCGCCCTCCAAGGTAGCGTGGTCGGGCATCGACCCACTCCACGCCAGCGTTCCGCGAATCCATTCGATCAAGGCGGATCCGGTTCCTAGCACGCTGCTTACCAGGTAACTACCTGGCGTAAGGCCCGGAGTCAGAATGAAGCCGGGGTGAAGCCACGCCCGGGACACAGGAGACATGGTTGCCAGAGTGGAGCCGTATAGCAGGGCGAGTGAGCCCTCGTCGATAACGCCTGTGCCCACCATCTCGGCCGCGGCGTCGCCTGTGCCTGCAATGACCGGTGTGCCTTCGGGCAGGCCCGTCTCGCGGGCCGCCTCCCGGGTCACTGCGCCCACAACCTCAGTTGCCCACCTGAGAGGAGGGAGGATGGAGGGATCGATGCCCATCTTGTGAAGGGCATCGATATCCCAACTGCAATCAGTGAGGTGATATCCATAACCGCCATCGCCGGCGCAGAAATGGTCCCAGCACGCTTCCCCGGTAAGGCGCCATACAACGTATCCCGTCGTACCGAGGACCCATTGGGTACTTGCATACACCCGAGGTTCGTGCCGTTTCAGCCATAGCAACTTAGGAGCAATACACTGGGTGGAGAGAACATTGCCGCTGCGCTCCACAATCTCATGTTCGCCCACGCCTGATACGATCTCATCGATTTCTGCAAGTGCGCGACGGTCGATGCTGTATAGAATGCCTCGACGAAGCGGCTTTCCATCATGGCCTACCGGCACCAGTGTAGGACATGTGCCGCTCACTCCGATGCTTGCTACTTTCGAGCCCGTCGGCGCCTGCGACATGAGCGCGCGCGCAGTTTCAGCGAAGTCCCCCCACCAAACCTGGTCAGCGTCTTGCTCAGCCCATGCGGGGTCAGGCCTTACGACCCCGTGAGGTACAGTGTGTGATGCGATTATCTGCCCCGACTCGTCGACCAGGACACCTTTAGTCGACGATGTACCTATGTCTACCCCGACCAGTAGCACGTCTTCCATCCTCCAAACCAGATAGCGTCGTCTAGTCGGCGTGTGCCGGTATGGCCGGCTGGGCGAACCTATCACGCAGCAGCCCGACATCGCCGGCCACCGGAGTTCCCCACTTCACCCCAGTGTAGGCGCCCGGCTGCAGGCCGAATATCGTTCCATACTGGAATATGGCGACTCCCGGAGCGCCCACCTCGCGGGCTATGTCGACGAGTTCAGCCACGTACTTCATGTCCGGAGCGCCCGGCAGGAAGTTGCAGTTCTTGCCTGCCAGGGGATGCGGCACGCCAAGCGCGGATATCCCCGGATACAGCTTGGTTCCTTCGCGCATGGCGCTCTGGAGCCTGCCAACCGTCTGCCTGTAATACTCAGGCGAGTACCAGTAGACCATGGGGCATACGAAGTCCAAGAACTTCGCAAAGCCAATCCAGTCGCAGTAGACCTGGCTCGGCGCCGTCCTGGGATTGGGGAACACGGCCGCCGACAGCTTGACCTTGGACGAATGGCCCTTGACGATGCCGTGAATGTACTCAACGGTCTCGTGCACGTTCTGGTTATAGTAGTTGATCACTGCGCCAATCCTGTCGAGGGCTGCTCCGAGATCCTCGTAGTTCAGCGAGTCAAAGCCTTTGCCGGCCAGCAGATCCACTACCTGATTGAGAGTGAGCCCGTAGCGGTCTTTGATGTTTCTCTGGCAGTTGTCGCAGAAGCATGCGGAACGAGGATAGCGGATGAAGTCTAGGTTGATCCCGTCCACCGGATACTTCTCAAGAACCTCTTTTACCAGTGAACCAAGGTATTCGCGGTACCCTACGTGGCTTGCGCACACGAATTCGCTGCGCTTGCCCAGTCTGTCTACGACGGCCCATTCAGGATGCTCCGCCAGCGGGGGTTTCTTACCCTTCACAGCGTCCGCCTTTATGTCACCCTCGGTGAATACGGAGAAGTAGGCATGAACCTCAATGCCGGCCTCATGCGCCATCCTGACTACATCTCCGAAGCTGTCATACTGGTAGCATTGCTCGTGGCTGAGGCCAATCTCGCTCGGATACCACAGAGCCGGCGCTGTGTCGGCCATGCGAGCCTTCACAAGCCAGAGGAGCATATTAGCTCCGAGGCTCTTGGCATTGTCAACGATCTTCTTCACATCTTCGGGGCCATAATGCCCACCGAGAATCCCGTCCTGCTGCGATTCCACCCAGAGAGCGCGTCCTTCTCTGATCGCCATCTTGGTTGCCACCCCTTCCACAATAATCTGGTGCATTGCATGTCGACATACTCATCTGCGACGCTTTCTGCCCTGATTGCTCACCCCTTTGCAGTTCCACCTGGCCCTCCGGTGAACCCACAATCCGCCTAGAGTGATCTGATAATATGGAAGCTAATCACATCACTCCGGTGGAACGTCCTCGAGTACCACATGGGACTCCCGTCAGGAGTGTAGTGGGTATGCTCAAGGAGCATCAGTAGATGCCCCACAGGGACTCCGAGTTTCTCGCTGACTATTGCATCAGCAGTGTATGGGTATAAGTAGGCCAAGGCCTGGCGTATCTGTCCGTGTCGCTCCGACAAGTAGCGCAACAGCGATTCGCCGATGCTGTCCTCATCTTGTTCAGTAATGTACTTGGCGGGTATGAAGTTGATATCGTAACAGAACGGGGTGCCATTGGCAGTACGAACGCGCTCGATCACCGACACCGGGTCTCCAATGGAGATGCCGAGTCTCTGAGCTATTAGGCTGTTCGCGGTTTCGCGCCGCCAATCCCGGAATGCCGTTCCCGGTTTCATGCCGGCGCCCTGCACAATCTGAGTAACCGAGTTCAGCCTCTCAAGCCCTGCGTCCAGCTTCAGCCGATTGGCAAGCACAATAGTGCCCACCCTGCGGCGTCTCACAATGTACCCTTCGGATTCCAGGCGTTGAAGCGCTTCCCGAAGAGCAGTCCGGCTCACCCCAAGCTGCTGAGCCAGGGCTGTTTCCGGGGGTAGCTTCCCGCCTGCGATATCGCCGTTGGCGATGAACTCCATTATTCGCTCGTAGGCGCGCGACGGGACCGACTGCCCGTCTCCAATGGGCTCTAGAGTCTTCACAACAGACCACCCTTTCACTGTAGCGCGAAAGGTATTACGTAATACCATTTCGCTCTGCAATCATAATGTCCTGCTGCCCGTGAAGATTTTTTGTGGAAGTGCAATACGTCTGGGTGAGCAGTTGTTTCCCTGGGTATTCCCGCATGACAGCGTGTGCAAGGCGGGCTCAGTGCCAGCTAGCCTAGATGTTCACCGCTGCCGCAACCGCGTTGAGGAATCGCGGCCTGAGATCCACCAGCGCCTGGTTCTCTCTTGTCTCGTGCACTCTGTTTGTGAGGAGCACGACGATGAGTTCTCGCTCCGGATCTATCCAGAGGACGGTGCCGGTGAAACCCGTGTGGCCATATGCTCTGTCGGATATCAGGCTCCCGAATGACGTGTTGGGGCCCTTAAGTTGCCAGCCCAAGCCCCGGTTGTCGCCCATACCGGTAGTGAAATTGCGCGTGGCGAGCTCCACGGTGCTAGGCGATAGCACCCTCGCCCCACGGTAGGACCCGCCTCCCAAGTACATCTGCCCGAATTTGGCAATGTCGCCCGCTGTGGAGAAGACCCCCGCGTTGCCGCTCACACCTCCCAAGGCAAGCGCGTTCTCATCGTGCACCGCCCCCCACGCTACTCGGCGCTGTGTGTGAAGGTCCAGGAATTGCCCAGTCTTGTTGAGCCACGCCCACAGCTCCTCGCCCTTTTCGCACGAGGACCTACTCTCCGTGGGCGCCACCCGCGCTCGTTCCGCGAATCTCTCCACTGTGTAGTAGCCGGTATCCTTCATCGCAAGCCTATCGAAGAGCTCTCTTCGGATAAACACATTGAGGCTCTCCCCAGTAACCGCCTCGACAAGCAATGCGAGCAGAATGAAACCCATGCAGCTGTACTCAACCTTGCTTCCTGCCGCATAATCCGGAAGCGCCGAACGCGCAATACGTACGCAGTCGTCCCTGTTCTCCGCGCCCTTGTACACCGGAATCGACGCCGGCAAGCCGGACGTATGAGTAAGCAGGTTCATAAGCGTAATGCCGTTTCCGGCATCGCTGCTGCCGAGCCCGGGCATATACCGCCCTATCGGGTCGTCTAGGTTAACCTCGCCCATCTCAACAAGCCTCAGGACCGCGGTTGCCGTGGCTATAGGCTTGCTCATGGACGCCACGTCGAATATGGTGTCGCACGTCATGGGCAGAGCCGACTCATCGTATGACCGGAAACCAAACGCCGCATGCACTACCTCGACGCCATGGCGCACTATCAGTACCACGGCTCCAGGGTACGACGGATGATCGCTCTCGCCGGCACACCCCCCTTTTATGAGGTCTACCGCATGCCGAAGCCTGCGCACATCGAATCCCTGGGCCTCGGCCCGGGCATCAGCCTCGGGGCTAAGGTACATCAAATCGGTTGACATCTGAATGCTCCTTTCGCCTCCGTTCATCCCTTTTCGTCTCCTCATCGCTTCCCCGTCGCGTTCCGCTGGATAGGGAATTCGCCGTGTGCACAGATTGTTCCTTGAGTGTATGAGCCTGATACATGGGCATCCGGTAGGTGAGCGTTTGCTCGGCTCCAGCATACGCATGAACAGGTTCTACCGAATCGCCGTGGAGCAAGAAGGAACCGCCGGGCTCAGCTTGGCCTGAGCCTCGGCGGTAGGCGCGGTCGCCAGGGTTGCACGCTATGGCAGTCAGAGCGGAAGCAGGATCCCTTGCATCAAGCTTTCAATGCCGCACCGAACTACCCTTGCCTCGCTCCCTCCCGTGGCCCATACAGCTCGGCTCCGGCGACTGGCGCACTGACATCGGCCGGATTCCAACACAAGTAGGTGCACATGGCGCAGCGTGCCGACGGCGTCCGCAATGATGTGCAACCCATCGTCATTGGGAGAAAATCGGATCCTTGCGCCTTCATCGTCAGTGAATATCCACTCCTGGGCCGGCGTGCCCGTGACGAGGAACGAAAGGTTCCGGTATTCGACGCCGCGAACTCCTGTTGGACTGCCGAGGTGCATGCTGTCGCCCAGGTTGATGGGGAGGATCGCGCCTTTCCTGATGAACACCGGTATCCTCTCGACGTCGCCGGGGTAGCTCGGTATTGTGCATGGCCCCGCCCCGGTTTCTTCCAGGGTCCAGAAATCCAGCCACCGCCCAGGGGGCAGATGCACCGGACGCTCGTAGCGATGTTCGTGCAGCATGGGCGCCACAAGCAAATCGCGCCCGAACATGTACTGATCATCAATGGAGAAAGACGCTGGATCGTCAGGGAAGTCAATCATAGGCGCCCTCATGAGAGGTTCAGCCGACTTGGCCGAATTCACTGCCTCGTTGTAGATGTAGGGCAGCAGATTCATCCTCAGGTTCGCGTAGCTTCGATATGTGGGCACTACGCGCTCGTCGCCGGTTCGCGCCGCGATGTTCCAGGGAGTTCGATCCCAGGCCGCAGGTCCATCGCTGTGGTACTGCATCACCGGCGAGAATGCAGCCATCTCGAGCGCCCGGATGAACAGCTCAGCTGTGGGGATCTCGCCTGAAAGCCCGGCCATGTCAAATCCCCAGAACGGCACGCCCGACAGGCCGATGCTGAGCCCAGCAGTCAAAACCGCGCGAGACTCCGCAAACGACGATTCCTGGTCGCCCGCCCAGAACAGGCCCGACGACTGGGCGCCGACGTGCCCTGCCCGACTGAACGTGATCCGGCCCGGCCCGGCAAAATCGCGGTATGCCTCGATGTAGGTCATTGCATACCTGTTGCGCATGGAGGCGCCGTCGCGCCCATCCCAGAATGCCACTCTGTCGTCGAATATGAACTCGCCGCCGTCTGTCTTGAAGCCGTCCACTCCCAGCTGATCGATGAGATACCTGCGCTTGCCGAACCACCACCGGGCCGCCTCCGGGTTCGTAAAATCCAGGAGCAGGCTTCCGGCAAACCATCCGTCGGGTATTCGGTATGGTGTACCGTCTGCGTTCCTAACCACGTAGCCACGGGCGATGGCATGCTCCTCGTCGCGTTCATGCTGCGCGCACCGAGGTTCGTGTGCAGCCAATCGCTTCAGAACCGGAATCTGCCACAGTACCAGCTTCATTCCGCTATCGTGCACGCGGTCTGCGAGGGCCTTGGGATCAGGCCACTTGCCTTCGGCGGGAAATGTGAACTCGTCGAGCTGGAATGCGTGGTCCCCTGGTTCGGGTGCGTGCTGAGCATCGTTCCATACGTAGAACGTAGCTTCATCTGACCAGGCCTCGATGACCACAACCGTCGCAGGCAAGCCGAGCTCGTCACTGAGCCGCAGTTGCTCTTCTACTTCCCGCTGAGTATTCCATGCGTTTCCCGACATCCACGGGCCGAAGGCCCATTTCGGTGGAAGCGCAGTTACGCCAGTCGACCGCGAATAAGCGCGGACTATGTCAGCAGGCGTACCGAGGAAAACAGTTGACTGCAGACTGGGACGACCCGGATCGATCTGGGCCTCAATGACCATCGTTCCCGGCAATCGCGGAGCCAGCCCAAACCGGACATACCTATCGGTGACGACATGCATCCCGTACCCGGCCTCGGTGACGAAGAACGGCATAGGTATATACGTTCTATGGCCCTGTTTGCAGTACTGATTCACCACGCATACGTCAGGGTTGAGCCCATTTTGGTCGAGCGAGTCAAATCGCTCGCCGAAACCGTAGTGATCCGACGCTGAACTACCCAGGTTCAGCGTGAACTGAAACGCCCCTCCCTCGGGGGCGGGATGGAACATGAAATGCGGTTGCCCGGGCGCGCTGTGCAAGAGCGTCCGTCCATCGGCAGATACCAAAGCGAACCCAAATGGATCGCTTTCCACCTCCAGCTTGACGCCGGTGTCGGGGTCCACGATGCCTATGCATGCCTCGGGATTGCCCACGCCCATAGACTCTTTCTCCAGAGAGTGAACCATGTGCAAGCACCTGTCGCGAAAGCAAAACTCTATCCTCGGTACATACGGCCCGACAGCATCGAATTGAACCGCCAGGACGCCGCCTGCAAGGTGCAATCTGGCGCTGCTGCCGCACTCATGTTCGGCACACACTTGGGACTCATCACGATATGTCATGTCTCACACCTCATGATCCTTGTTTGTTCTCGGGGCTGTATCCTGTCGAAGCAGGCTCCGCCGTCCGCCGCACCGGGCGGGTCGACGGAGCCTTCAGTATGTGCCATTGTGCCCGGGCCTATTGATCAAGCCTATGGCCTACAGCGCATAGACTATAGCTTGATCTTCTGCTCCAGCTCTCTCTGGGCATCGTCCAGCGCCTGCTTCGGGGTCTTCTCCCCGTCGCGAGCCTTCTGCAGCTGGAGGTCGACTATCTCGGCCATCTCGTTAAACTGCTCGATTACCGGCGGCGTCACCAGGTACTTCAGGGAGTCAAAGACGGCCTTACGATTGTCCGGCGGTCGCTCCGCAATGTATGCATCGATGACACTCTTGTCAGATACGGGAGGTGTCTCCCATCCGGCCGCTAGCCTCAACATCGACGATTCCTTGCTGGACGCCAGCCACGTTATCCATCTCATTGCTTCCTGCTGCTTCTTGCTAGACCTGTTGATGGCATAACCATTCGAGAAGAAGTGGCACGCTTTCTGCTTGTTTCCCGGCTCCACAGCAATGTCCCATCTGAACTTGCACTTATCTTTCATGAACGTGAATGCCCAGTTTCCTGTTATGAGCATTCCAACTTTCCCGGTGGCAAACATATCCCATTCGCCCTGGTTGGACTTCTGCGCCTGAGTGGGCTCGATGTTGTACTTTATGATCTTGTCCACCATGTACTGCAATGCCTCCACGTTCTCAGGCGAGTTCACGGTGAACTTGGTACGATCGGCATTGAACAGACTGCCGCCGTTCTGAGCAATAGTCTTGTAGAACTCCCAGAACTGCACTGTCTGGATGATCCCAAAGGTGTCGTCCCCGAGTGCCCGGATTTTCTGCCCGGCCTCGATTACATCCTTCCACGTCCAGTTGTCATTGGGGTAGGCCACCTTGACCCGGTCGAAAAGATCCTTGTTGTAGAACACGAGGACTACAGAGTAGCTTCCAGGTACACCGTACTGCTTTCCTTTGTACTTGAAGGCGTCAAGCGCATTCGGATCATATCCGTCAAAGCTGACTCCGGCGGCCTGTGCCAACGGGCCGAGGTCCGCGAGGGCGTTCTTGGCCGCGAAGGTAACGAAGTTCTCGTAGTTCAGTTCATAGCAGTCGGGAGCGGTCCCTCCCGCAACCTGCGTCTGCAAAAGCCTGAAGTACTCGCCAAATCCAGTGCTCTGAAGCTTAACCTCTATGTCTGGGTTGGCCTTCTCGAACGCAGCCTTCATCGCATTTAGAGTGGGCTCGTTATCGGATCCTGCAGAGAAGTTGCCGTAGGTTATGGTTACCTTCTTTGCGCCAAACACCGGCATTGCGCACAGAGCAACGAGGGCGACACACACTGCCGCCAGGACAAGTCTCTTCTTGTGCACGCGTATCCCTCCCTAATAGTGAGTAGATAATGGTACGCCGTCGCGCCATCATTATGGTCAATCCGACAACACTCCAACAGTCTCCACTTGCGCCGCTCTGTCGCCTGTTTCCCGAACTCACCCTCTTTCGCTCTCGGCGGTTGCCTAGGATTTGAGTCCTCCAACCGAGATTCCGCTTTCGAAGTATTTCTGGGCAAAAACATAAGTGACAATTATGGGCAGCATCGATATGAGGTTCCCAGCCATGAGCAACTCCCACTTCTGACCCCATCTTGAGTTCAGGTTGCCCAGGGCAAGAGTGAGAGTCATCTTATCAGGATCCGATATCATGATCAGCGGCCAAAGGTAGTCATTCCAGGTCCCCATGAACGTGAGCACTCCCAGAGACGCCAGAATCGGCTTCACAAGAGGCAGAACTACATGCCGATAGACAGCGAAGGGCGTCGCTCCATCGATTATCGCCGCCTCAAAGTACGGTTCCGGAAGTGCCATTATGTTCTGCCTCAGGAGGAACAGCGCCCAGGCGTTGTAGATCGAAGGCAGCACAAGTCCTGTGAAGGTGTTGGTTAGGCGCAGAGTGCGCAGCACCAGGTAGTTCGGGATCATGGTGACGGCTCCCGGAACCATCATCGTAGCGAGGAAGGCGAACAGAACTTTGTCTCG
>JAGVTS010000199.1 GCA_019136685.1 Bacillota bacterium
TCCGGTAGTGACGCTTAACCGACCAGCGCCGAAAGGTTGCTCGCTGTATTAACATGCCATCGCGGTACATGGCCGGAGATCCGAACCCAGCTAGAGAGAATCCGCTTTGTTGAGATCAACACTCCCGAAGGCAAGATACTCCAGCGCACAGACATCACCCCAGTTCAGAAGCATATTATATCGCGGCTTGGGGTCCCGGAGCCGAGGAAAACTCACGCGTGGACTCTCGGGCGTTTTCGGGCGTTGGGGGCTTTCGGAGAATCACTCGCGGGACGCGGACGTTGGTTTCGGGAGGGCTCGAAATATCGCAATGTTTGGGCCAATGCTGTTATGATTCTGCCAACGGACGGGCGTAATCGCACCAGCGCGGCAACATTCGACCCAGAACGCGGCTGAGATGTCGAGAAATATGACAAAATGCTGTTATAAATTGCAGGTTGCGGGGAGGAGTCTGATTCGAGCCGGAGAATTGTTCAGTTGCGATAATCGACGGCACTCCAGTATGTACGCGAATTTGGGGGGAATTAGCTTGACGAGGGAGAAGACCAGGGTTCTGGTGATCGAGAACAATAAGGACCTCTGCGAGGTGATCGAGGCTCTCCTTCGGGACGAGGAGGACATGGAACTTGTGGGCGTGGCGCACGATGGGGTGCTGGGTCTTGATATGATTGCCCAGACCAGGCCGGATGTCGTTCTTCTGGACATAATCATGCCCTATCTTGACGGAATGGGCGTGCTGAGCCAGCTGGATGATCTGGGACTTGAGCGGCGCCCTCGGATCGTGGTTCTATCGGCCTTCGAAGAGGAGGACATGGTGCGCCGGTGCGCGCGACTGGGCGCCGATTACTATCTGCTCAAACCGTTCGATCGCGACAACCTGATGAGCCGCATACGACAGGTGTGTCAGGTAGACTCGGTCCAGGCTAAACCCAAGACGGACAGGGCTTATCCCGCGCGTGAGCGCCCCAGGGAGCGGGAGTCCGACCGCAGGCCAAGAGGGGTACAGTTCGACCTCGAGACTGAGGCGACCCGGATTCTGTACAATCTTGGAGTGCCGACCTACTTCAAGGGTTATTGCTACATAAAGGAAGCCATTGTTCTTGTCACCAAAGACATTGGACTTCTGGGGGCAGTGACGAAGTCGCTCTACCCGAAGGTGGCCGAGAAGTACGGCACTACTCCTCTCATAGTTGAGGCTGCCATCAGGTATACTATTCAGAAAACGTGGAAGCAGGGCAATCCGGACCACATCAACAAGGTATTCGGATATGCGGTCAATCTGCGCAACGGCAAGCCCCCCACAAATTCGTTCTTCATTGCAAAGATAGCTGAGGAGCTCCGGTTGGAGATGCTGGAGCATGCGCAATAGAAATCAGCCGATACGTATGCGTGGACATGAGCGGCGGGCCCGAGGTTGGGACCCGCCGCTCGGTGATTGCGGACCAGTATGTAGTGTAGTATAATGCCAGTTAGACTAAGAGGCATGATCCGTCTTTCTTGCCCAATCTGGGGGTGTGCCCGCATGAGCATTGAGGCGCTAGACCGTATCCGAGCTGTTGAGCGGGAGGCCGATGAGATCGTCCGGAAAGCCTACGACGAGGCAAAGGCGCGCGTCGCCGGAGCCGAACTCGACGGAAGGCGCGCTGTGCAGCAGGCGGAGGAGAAGGCCCGCATCCGGGCTGACGAGATCTCCGCAGCCGCTCGGGCTCGTATCGAGGCCGAGGCCCACGAGGCCAAGAAGGTATTAGCAGCGCGTGTGGACGAAGTGAACAGCACCGCGAAGGCCAACTGGGAGAAAGCGCTGGAGCTCGCGGTTCGGAAGGTGTTGAACTCGTTTGGCGATCTCTGAGATGAGGAGAGTAGCCGTACTGGGCCATGAGTCCCGAATCGGCGATGTAGTCAGCACTCTTCAGCGACTGGGTACTGTGGAAGTGAGCTCCGATACAGCTGACCCCTCGTGTCCTTTCGATCCCGCGGCGGGCCTTGCGCATGTAGATTCGGTGCTGTCGGAACTTAAGTACTCCATCGATATCATGGGCCGACATCGTCGAGTTTCCAAGACAGCCATTGAGAGCTTCACCGGCTACCGTCTCTACCTCACCGACGACGAATGGACGACATATGTTCAGGACGGCGCGGAGAACGCCCATCGCATCTACGGTATGGCAAGGGCGGTCGAGCAGTCGCTAGCTGATCTAGCTGCCGCCGAGGCCCGCGTCCTCACATCCATCGAGCATCTGGAGCCATGGACGCAGCTGCGCGTCCCTGTGGAGCAGGCGACGCCGGCCAAGTACGTCGGCCTGGCGCTGGGTACAGCCGAGTCGCGTTCGTACGAGGCAGCGCTGGCCGATGCGGCCGAGGCAGTTGAAGGCTTGTCATGGGAAGTTGTCGCCTCTGAAAAGGATAAAGTACGTCTCATGGTTGCGTACCCGATGTCTGCTGCGGATGATGCAATTCGCGCTTTGGCACAGGCGGGGTTCACCAAGGTGAGCTTCGAGCAGTACAGCGGTGTTCCGTCTGACATCATTGCCCGGCTGGAGCAGGAGTTCCAATCGATTCAGGCACAGAGGGCCCAGATCGAACGGGATATCGACATCCTGGTGGAGGAGAGACCGCGCGCATTCGCGCTGTATGACTCCTTTGCCCTGGAGCGCGCCAGGCTCGATGTGACGAACAGGTTCGGCGGCACAGAGCGCACATTCATCGTTGAAGGGTGGGTGCAGCTCAGGAATCTGCAGGAGTTCCGCACGGCCATAGAAAAGCTCGCCGACGATATCGTGGTACTCGACCGGCCTCCTCACGACGACGAGGAACCACCGGTGGAGCTGGAGAACAACAGATTCGCTTCGGCTTTCGAACCCGTCACCAAGATGATGGGCTATCCGAGGCAGGGCTCGCTGGACCCCAGCCCGTTTCTGGGTCCGTTCTTCCTGATATTCTTCGGGCTGTGTATGACCGATGCCGCGTACGGCATCGTTATCGCTGCCCTAGCATACTGGCTCATAGGCCAGACCCGCGCCCGCGGCATGGGCCGGCAATTCCTCAACCTGCTGATCATGAGCGGGCTGGCCACGGTGTTTGTCGGCGCAATGTTGGGAGGCTGGGCGGGCGACCTTCTGCCACGCCTCTTCGGTTGGCGTACGGCTATCTTGTTCGACCCGATGGAGGAACCCACCAAGTTCCTCATTCTCTCATTCGCGCTCGGAGTTGTTCAGATCTACACAGGTATCATCCTCAAGGCATACGATAACATCCGACGCGGCGACTGGCTGTCGGCCATATTCGACCAGGTATTCTGGCTTGTGTTCCTCACGAGCATCGGCCTAGCGCTGGGCGGCAGGTACCTGGGTCCCAATGGGCCGGCCATTGCGTCGGCAGGGCAGAAACTGCTGCTCGCGTCCGCAATAGGGCTTGTACTGACACAGGGACGGCACCACAAGAATCCCCTAATGCGCATTGGCTCCGGCCTGCTGTCGCTGTACAACACAACTGGATACATGAGCGACGTAGTGTCGTATGCCAGGCTGTTCGGCCTCGGATTCACCAGCACAGTGCTGGCGTCGGTCATGAACGACCTCATGCTCAGGCCTGCCGGGATACCGGTGATAGGGCCGATCATCGCCATGGTTGGCCTGGTCTTCGGCCACCTGTTCAATATACTTATCAACATCATAGGCGCTTACGTCCACTCCAGTCGTCTGCAGTACGTGGAGTTCTTTGGCAAGTTCTTTGAGGCTGGAGGGCGCAGATTCATGCCGTTCGGCATGTCTACCAAGTACGTTGATGTGGAAAACGCGAAGGGGGCATAGCACATGGAGGGCTTTCTCGGCACAATTTTGGGGTTCCTGGGAGTGGCTCTGGCGATCATCACGCCTGGAATCGGTTCGTCGGTAGGCGTAGGACTGGTAGGCCGGTCGGGAGCGGGGGTCATCACTGAGGACCCCGACAAGTTCGGCTCAATCCTGCTTCTCGAGGCCATCCCGGGCACACAGGGCGTTTACGGCTTTCTCACAGGGCTGATGATCATGATCAGAATCGGCGCTCTCGGCGGCGGACTGCGCACCCTTACAGTGGGGCAGGGTGTTCTGTTCATCATGGCTGCCATGCCCATTGCCGTGGTAGGCTGGGTATCCGCCATATTCCAGGGCAGGGTGGCCGCGGCCGGCGTGGGCATTGTTGCCAAGCGCCCGGAGGAGATGGGTAAGGCTGTCATCCTCGCAGCAATGGTCGAGACCTATGCAGTGCTCGCGCTCCTTGCCAGCCTGCTGTTGGTCTTCTCGGTAAACGTTTGATTGCCCAGGAGTTGATGACATGCAGAACCTGGATAGGCTGGTAGTCCGCATCATTGACGAGGCGCGGGGCAGAGCCGACGACATCCTCAAGGATGCTGATGCGCGCTGCGCCGCTCTGGCCGATGAGAGCAGGAAGAAGGCTGATGACACATACAGGATAGCCACTGACCGGGCCACTCAGGCGGCGGCTCTGGAGGAGAGGCGCGCGCAGATCTCGCGCTCTCTCGATGTTCGCAATGCTGTCCTTCGTGCCAAAGGAGACATGGTCGACGCGCTCATATCTGAGATACCCGCCAGGATACAGGCCCTTCCTGACCAAGAGTACCTGGCGCTTATGAAGAAGATGATGATAGACGCCGCTCCGGACGGCCAGGTGGAGGTGGTCGTGGCCGAGCCTGACCGAGAGCGCATAGACGCCGCTTTTGTGGCGGAGGTCCAGTCGGAGCTGGCATCGAGAGGTCGCGATTCGAAGCTCAGGCTCGCCGGTGACACACTCAAGCTGGCGGGCGGCTTCATAATGAGAGCGAGCGCTCTGGAAATCGATTGCTCGCTTGACGCGATACTCGCCGCCGGTCAGGATGAGCTGGCCCCGCTGGTGGCGGAAGCACTGCTTGGGAGGTAAGCGCCGTGGGCTTCGATGGAAGGTTCGCGTACGTTGTCGGCCGAGTCCGGGCGCTCGAGAACCGCATGATAGACCAGGCCCGATTCAACAGAATGATCGATGCCGAGGGCCCAGAGGAACTCGCGCGGATCGTGAGTGAGACCGAGTATTCTCTCGCGCGCGACTTAGGGCCGGAACGCTACGAGGAGATAATCGACGGCGAGCTCACGCGCGTGCATGCCGTCATCGAGGGCATCTCGCCTGATCCCGTCCTCACAGGCGTGTTTCGCGCACGGCATGACTTCGACAACATGAAGGCGCACCTCAAGGCCAGGCTGGCAAGGCGCGACCGGGGCGTAATCGTGGAAGAGGGCAGTGGAGTCACGCGCCTCGGAAGGCTTGACCCTGCGCGGTTGGGCGCCATTGCCGACGCATTGGTTCTCGGTGGCGAAGACGATGAAGTTGAGGCTGAGCCGGAGGGTGAGTACATGTCGGTCCGGCAGCGCGCCGACGATCTGGAAGGCGCAGTGGTCGAGGCCGCCCGGCGGGCTGTATTGGCATATGAGGCGAACGGACGCGACCCGCAATACGTGGATCTAGTGTTGGACAGGGAATCATTCGAGTACTTTTATCACGTAGCCCGGTCTCGGCGGGCCGACTTTCTCATTGACCTGGTGCAGGCCACGGCTGACCTTACCAACATTCTCATATGTATGAGATTACGCCTAATTGGCAAACCCGCCGATTTTGCGCGGGATGCGCTGCTCCCCCGAGGCACTCTGGATATAGAGGCGCTGCTGGCCGTGTACAGCGAGCCGGACGACGCCTTCTGGTCTTTTTTCAAACGGACCCGCTATGACAGGCTGGTAGAGCAGGCCCTTACGGCCTGGCGTGGCAGTGGGTCGCTGTCGGCGTTCGAGAACGCGATCCGCGCAGGGCTAGCCCGCGAGGCGGCAACAGGCGGCATGGCCGACATGGGCTATGAGCCGGTGCTGGCGTACCTGATGGCGCGCGAGGGCGAGGCCGATATATTGCGGCGTATTTTCGTGGGCAAGATGAACAGGCTGCCTTCGGAGGTCATCCGCGAGAGGCTGTGTGGTGTGTATGCATAAGATTGCAGTTATCGGCGACGAAGACTCGATCCTGGGCTTTCGGGCTCTGGGTGTATCGGTCTTCCCTGCAAGGAGTGGCAAGGAAGCGGAAACAGCGCTGCGAGCTGCTGCCCGCCAGGACTATGCCGTGATATACATCACAGAAGGCTACGCAGGCGAGATCATCGACGTGATAACCGAATACAGCCGGAAACCGCTGCCGGTGGTGCTCACCATTCCCGACCTATCGGGCAACCGGGGAGCGGCGATGGAGAAGATAAGGCGGACAGTGGAGAAAGCGCTCGGCGCCGACATCTTGTTCGGGAAAGAGGGGAATGCCTGATATGAACTCCGGGACGAAGACAGGAACGATAATCAAGGTTTCAGGGCCTCTGGTCGTCGCCGAGGGGATGACTGGGGCGAAGATGTACGATGTCGTGCGCGTCTCCGAAAAACGCCTGATAGGCGAGATCATCGAGATGAGATCGGACCGCGCTTCGATTCAAGTTTATGAAGAGACTGCCGGGCTTGGGCCGGGGGAACCGGTGTACACAACCGGAGAACCGCTCTCGGTCGAGCTCGGCCCCGGCTTGATGGGCTCCATATACGACGGCATACAGCGACCGCTGGACCGCATCCGCGAGGCCTCGGGCGATCGAATTGCGCGCGGGGTGGAAGCACCCGGGCTCGACCGCGAGCGTGTATGGGAGTTCGTGCCGCGGGCGCGTGTGGGTGATCCGATCAGCACCGGCGACATCCTCGGCACCGTTCAGGAAACCAAGGTCGTGGAGCATCGGGTGATGGCGCCCCCAGGCATTTCGGGGAAGCTTGAGTGGATCCACACGGGCTCTGCCAAGGTCACGGACGTCATTGCACGGATCGCCACCGACGAGGGCGTCCGTGAGATAACGATGATGCAGAAATGGCCGGTCAGGCGGGGTCGCCCCATTGGGCAGAAACTCACGCCCGGGCAGCCGATGGTGACCGGGCAGCGCGTGCTCGACACGTTCTTCCCGGTGGCCAAAGGCGGCACGGCCTGCATTCCGGGGCCGTTCGGATCGGGCAAGACCGTTGTCCAGCATCAGCTGGCCAAGTGGGCCGATGCCGATATCGTGGTCTACGTGGGCTGCGGCGAGCGCGGCAACGAGATGACCGACGTGCTTATGGAATTCCCTGAACTGCTCGACCCGAAAAGCGGGGAGCCATTGATGAAACGAACGGTGCTCATCGCAAACACGTCCGACATGCCGGTGGCGGCGCGTGAGTCGTCGGTTTACACCGGAATCACGATTGCCGAGTACTTCCGCGATATGGGCTACAGCGTCGCGATGATGGCCGACTCCACCTCGCGTTGGGCCGAGGCTCTGCGTGAGATGTCGGGGCGCCTTGAGGAGATGCCGGGCGAGGAAGGATACCCGGCCTACCTGGGCTCGCGCTTGGCCGAGTTCTACGAGCGCGCAGGGCGTACCACATGCCTAGGCGCCGACGGGCGCGAGGGCGCGCTCACAGTTGTCGGCGCCGTGTCGCCGCCTGGAGGCGACTTGTCGGAGCCGGTCACACAGAACACCTTGCGCGTGGTCAAGGTCTTCTGGGCGCTCGACGCCAATCTGGCGTACAGCCGCCACTTCCCGGCCATCAACTGGCTTACCAGCTATTCGCTGTACCTCGACAGGATCGATGATGACCTGCGCGAGATGGCGGGCGACGAGTTCGTCGAGATGCGCGGCGAGGCCATGAGGATATTGCAGGACGAGGCCGGGCTTGCGGAGATCGTGCGGCTGGTGGGGATGGACGCGCTGTCGACTCGCGATAGGATCACTATGGAGACGGCCAGGAGCATCCGTGAGGACTTTCTGCACCAGAACGCGTTCCATGAGGTGGACACCTATACGTCCCTTGCAAAGCAGGCGGCGATGCTCCGGGTGATACTGGAGATGGACCGTGCTGCGCGCGAGGCGGTCGAGCGCGGAGCATCGCTCGAGGACGTGCTGGCTTTGCCCGTCCGCGCCAAGATCGGGCGCATGAAGTACGTTGAAGAGGCCAGGCTCTCCGAGATTGAAACTATGGTGGACGAGGTCAAGCGCAGCGTGGGCGCGATCGCTGCCGGCGGAGGTGAGGACGTTGCTTAAGGAATACCTTACTGTAAGAGAGGTCTCGGGCCCGCTGATGCTCGTCGAGCAAGTACAGGACGTCAAGTACGGCGAGCTTGTAGAGATTGCAGTGAGAGGCGAGATCAGGCGCGGCCGAGTGCTGGAAGCATCGGGTACGAATGCCTTGGTCCAGCTGTTCGAGGGGTCCGCCGGCCTTGAGATCAAATCCGCGAGGGTGCGGTTTTTGGGCCACGGAATCGAACTGGGCGTGTCCCCTGAGATCCTGGGCAGGGTCTTTGACGGGCTGGGCCGCCCGCGCGACTACGGCCCCAAGATCATACCCGACGCTCGGCTCGACACCAACGGCGCCCCCATAAACCCCTACGCGCGCGACTACCCGTCTGAGTTTATCCAGACAGGCATATCCGCCATCGACGGCCTGAACACACTGGTGCGCGGGCAGAAATTGCCGATCTTCTCAGGTGCAGGCTTGCCTCATGCGCGCATGGCGGCGCAGATTGCGCGGCAGGCCAAGGTGCTGGGCACTGAGGAGCAGTTCGCAGTGGTTTTCGGCGCAATGGGCATTACGTTTGAGGAGTCGGACTTCTTCATCTCCGACTTCAAGCGTACAGGCGCCATCGAGCGCGCTGTGCTCTTCATCAACCTTGCGAACGACCCGGCCATCGAGCGGATCGCAACTCCGAGGATGGCGCTGACTGCTG
This sequence comes from Bacillota bacterium, assembly GCA_019136685.1. GTDB lineage: Bacteria > Bacillota > DTU025 > DTU025 > DTU025 > UBA5389. The sequence goes on from JAGVTS010000199.1 coordinate 8,797, forward strand.
CTGAGTATCTCGCGTACGATCTGGGCATGCACGTCCTGGTGATCCTGACCGACATGACCAACTACTGCGAGGCACTGCGTGAGGTGTCGGCCGCGCGTAAGGAAGTCCCCGGGAGGCGCGGTTATCCGGGATACCTCTACACCGACCTCGCAACCATATACGAGCGGGCGGGAAGAATCAAGGGCAACAAGGGGTCGATCACTCAGTTCCCCATCCTTTCGATGCCGGAGGATGACAAGACTCACCCCATCCCCGACCTGACGGGGTACATTACTGAGGGCCAGATCATGCTCAGCCGCGAGCTGCATCGAAAGGGCATATACCCGCCCATCGATGTGCTGCCTTCGCTGTCGCGACTTAAAGACAAGGGTATCGGCAGGGGCAAGACCCGAGAGGACCATGCCGATACCATGAACCAGCTCTACGCGGCCTATGCACGGGGCAAAGAGGCCAAAGAACTAGCGGTGATCCTGGGCGAGGCCGCCTTGTCGCCTGTGGACAAGATCTTCTCCAAGTTCGCCGATGAGTTCGAGCGGCGCTACATCACGCAGGGCGAGGAAGAGGACCGGCCCATCGAGCAGACTCTCAACATCGGCTGGGACCTCCTGGCGCTGCTGCCTGCGGATGAACTGACTCGCGTGAGAGAAGAATTCATCGAGAAGTATCTGCCCAAGCCGGGCGAGGACGAGGCTGAGTGAGATGGAGATCAGAGTAAGCCCCACCCGGATGCAGCTCCAGCTGCTGAAAAAGAGGCACGTCATGGCCGTTCGCGGGCACAAGCTCCTCAAGGACAAGCTGGACGAGCTGATGAAACACTTCCTTGAGTTGGTGCGGCGCGATAGGGATCTGCGCGAGCAGATCGACGATAGGCTTGGCGCGGCGTTCCGCGGATTCCTGATCGCGCGGGGAGCGATGTCGGCTGCCGCCGTGGATGCGGCGTTGATGTACCCCAAGGAGACGATTTCGCTCAGGGCGGGGCAGCGCCACATCATGAACGTGGCGGTTCCGAGCCTTGAATGGACCTTTGAGCATGAGGGCGACGCCACTAACATATATCCGTACGGCTTTGCCTATACCTCGACTGAGCTTGACACAGCCATCAGGCTGCTGTCGGAGGCAATGCCCAGCCTGGTGGAGCTGGCCGAAGTGGAGAAAGCAGTAGAGCTTCTGGCGGATGAGATCGAAAAGACCCGACGGCGAGTGAACGCGCTGGAGTACGTGCTCATACCCAGCCTGGAGCAGTCTATTAAGTACATCACCATGAAACTGGACGAGGCCGAACGAGGTAACTTGACCAGGCTCATGAAAGTCAAGGAGATTGTGGGCGAGCGCGGGGCGTAGCGCCCACGCTCGCCTCTCTGCTAGTCTGCCTCTACCCTGATGACGCTGGCGATGGAATGCACTACGTCCAGCGCCCGAATACCGCGCAGTGCGTCCTGCATGTGTCGTTCGCACGCCCTGTGGGTGACGAACACCACACTGACGGGGTCCTGGCCCCGTCCTTTCTGTATAAGCGACTCAATGCTCACCTGGGCGCGGCCGAACTCTGAGGCGATGGCCGCCATCACGCCAGGGCGGTCCACGACCAGCACTCGCACGTAGTAGCGGGATTCCATCTCGTCCATTGGTTTGACGCGCACATGGTTTGACCGGACCTCACGCGGCGGGCTTACCCTGCGGATGAGGTTATGAGCCGCGTCGATGCAGTCGGCCGCTACTGCGCTGCCTGTGGGCATCATTCCTGCGCCCATCCCATACAACATGAGATCGCCCACGGCGTCGCCTCGTATGAATACAGCGTTGAAGGCCCCGCCCACGCTGGCTAGGGGATGGCCATGCGGGATCATTGTAGGGTGCACCGCGAGTTCCACCGAGTCGCCGTCGCGCCTGGCTATTGCGAGCAGCTTGACCGCGTAGCCCAGCTCAGCGGCGTAGCACAGGTCCTCCAGCTTGATGCGGGAGATGCCCTCGCGGAACACGTCCTCGACCTGTATATCGTGGCCGAAGGCGATTGAGGCGAGCAGCGCCAGTTTGTAGGCGGCATCGTGGCCGTCCACATCGGAGGCGGGATCCTGTTCAGCGTAACCCAGCGCCTGCGCCATGCGCAGCACTTCCTCGAAGTCCGACCCCTCCTGGCTCATTCGGGTCAAGATGTAGTTGGTGGTGCCGTTGATTATGCCCATAATCGAGAGAACTCTGTTACCGGCCAAGGCCTCCTTGAAGACCTTGACCACCGGGATTCCACCGGCTACGGCGCCTTCATAGTACAGCCCGCCGCCATCGGTCACTGCGCTCCGCAGTTCGCGCCCGTGCCTCGCCAGCACCTCTTTGTTGGCTGTTATCACGTGCTTGCCGGCTCTGAGCGCGCTCAGCATGTAGTCGCGCGCAAGTGTAGTGTCTTGGCCCGGGCAGCCTATTGCTTCGACAATAATCGGTATGTCGGGGTCGCTTACCACGCCCTCAGCATCGGTGGTCAGAACTCCCCTGGGCACACTCACCCTTCGCTGCTTGTCGGGGTTATGCACGAGCACCCTGGCTATCTCCAGCCGGGCTCCGACCTTCGTTGCGATCTCGTCCGAATTATCATTCAGAATCTTCCAAACCCCGCTGCCGACATTCCCGAGCCCCAGCAGTCCGATCTTTACGACGTCCACGGCGCCTCCTCCTTGACACGCGAGATTGCTTCCGAGATGAGCGATAACTCATCCGGGACACGCGACATTTCTTACGATTATAGCGTGTAGCCGGGAAAAAAGATATACGGTCACAGCCGCGGACGGGTGGCAGCAGTTGCGGTTCCGGCGCTTCTAATTGGCCTGATACTTGGAGGGGCACTTCACGAGGATCTTTCGGGCTTCAAACACCCCATCGTGCAGATTCCCTACGACGACGACGCTTTCAGCCTCATCGAAGTTGCCCGGAGGCGCGCCGGCAAACTGCACCGGCATGGTCTGGCCCGAGCGGTCGGTGAGATCGAACAGGAACATTCCGCTTTCGGCGTCCATCCGGGCCGTATCCTTGTCAGCCGCCCCGGACACTTGCACACTCCCCCCGCGCTGCGCAGCTTCGGCAAAAGTCACATACGGGGTGAGAGCGCTTCGGAACGCCCCTGCCGCGAACACGGCGAAAGCCGCGATTATGAGGATAATGAGGACTAGCCTCTTCTTCACTACTTGCGTCCCTCCAGCTTTTTCAGGGCAGTGTCGATCTTCACTAAGTATCCAAAGAGCGCTATCCACGTCACCACAGCCACTGATGCAGCGGTGAAGAGTGCAGACGTCTCAGTCATGTGAGCCATACCAGTCAACCCTCCTGACGATTGGCAAGTGCCGTGATAAAGCGCCATGTGCGCAGGCGCAGGCTGAAAACCCACCCGTAAAGCCCCGTAAACCCTATAAGCGATGATATGAACACCGTCATCATTCGCCTGTCCATGTCGAGCCCGCCGCCTGTTGCCAGGATCGGCCCGTCCGGATGGAGTGATTGCACAGCCGGTATCCTCGGCGCCACGAACACCAGAAGCGGTACTGTTATGAATGCCAGAACACCGTAGACTGCCGCGAGCGAACCGCGCCGCGCAGGATCGTCCACTGACGAGCGAAGAGCGAAATACGCGCCATATATCAAGAGCAGTACAAAGATGGATGTTTCGCGCGGGTCCCAGTTCCAGTAAGATCCCCACGTCGCCTTGGCGAATATCGAACCGCTCACAGTGGCGATCACGCAGAAGAGCAGGCCCAGTTCGGCGCTGAACGAAGCGGCGGCGTCATCCTGCGTTCTGCGATTCCCGAGGTACCTCACGCTATAGGCTGTGCACACAGCGAACGCCAATACACTCACCCATGCCGCCGGGATGTGAAAGTATATTATCCTCGACATCTGCCCGAGGTTCTGTGCGGCAGGGGCGTAGAAGAAGGCCGCGACGATGACAACCGTCATCCATACGCCCAGAAGCCACTTAAGCGCCGCGAATAGCCGGGACATCCGTGCACACATCCGACCACCCCCTAATCATCCCAAACGAAGTCGAAGAGCAGCAATGATGAGGCTATCATCAAGACGGTGTAGGCCGCAAGAGACCGCAGATCGCCTGCAGCGCCGGCAGGCCCCGCCACGCCCGCTACCAGCCCTAAACCGGATCCAGCTTCGCCCCGAAGCGCCGCCGTAGTGGCCCGAATGGCAGACGAAAGCCCAGGCAGAGTCACGGGGAACGCCAGGACCGCGAAGATCGCGCCTTTTGCATTGGCGCGCGATACGATGGCCGCGATTATCGTAGATGAGGAGGCCAGCGCCAGAGTCCCCAGAATCGTAGCCCAGGCCAAGAGGCCCGGATGCGTGGGCGCGATGTCCATCAGAACCAGAAAGAGCGGGACAACCACGGCCGCCACCGCGGCCTGCAGCGCGATGTTGAACAGCAGCTTGCCCATGTAGACTGCTTCAGGTGCGGTTGTGAGCCGAAGAGACATCGCTGTGCGGGATTCCTCCTCTCGCACAAACGACCTCGACAACCCCGTCATGGCAGAGAAGAACAGGACGATCCAGAGGAAGGCAGCCTGCACGTCGGCGTCGAGCGAATAAGGGCTGACAGAAAAACTCACCACAGCCAGGGCTGTGACTGCAAAGAGCAAGACGGCGGAAAATGCGTATCTGGTACGGTACTCAGACCGAATATCTTTGGCCAGCACAGCGAGGGCTTCACGCGCCCAGTTGGATGATGACATCGCCTAGGCGCACCTCCTCCGGCTCGTTGGTGGCTATTACCACGCACTTGCATAGCCTAGCCTGCGCTATGGTATCGTAGACGAGGGCGATTCCCCGCTCGTCCAGATTCGCCGTGGGTTCGTCCAGGAGCAGTAGCGGCGGGTTGTGCATCAGGGCGAATGCGAACTTGAGGCGCTGCTTCATGCCTGACGAGTAGGCGCCCACCAGATCGCCGCTTCTTCCGCGCAGCCCGAACCGGTCGAGGAGCGACTTGACGAATTCGGGCGTCGCGCTCAGGCCGCGCACCTGCGCGAAGAAGCGCAGATTCTCAATAGCCGACAGCTCGTCGTAGAAAGTCAGGTCAGGTGAGACCATGCCGATCGCCCTTCTTACATCGGCCGCCGTCAGCGCCCGCCCATCGAGTTTCCACAGTACTCTGCCGTTAGTGGGCCTTATGAGCCTGGCGACGATCTTGATTAGCGTCGACTTGCCTGATCCATTGGGGCCGGCTATCACCAGCACCTGCCCGGCGCCTGCGCGCGCAGTGACGTCACGTAGCACTCGCCGCGCCCCGTACGACTTGGACACCGAGTCGACTATCAGTTCGAATCCGCCCTGCCCCGTCAACGGATCCAACATGCAAACCCCCATGTCGCAGTGTTTTAGCGAGTGCCGACGAGCTAATTATAACTGTAGGGCGATTATGTGTAAACCGGAGCAAGCAGCGCCGCGAAGGAGGATTCTTGTGGCGTCCCGAGGAATAATGCAGGTCGAAGGTGAAGTGGGGGTCGAATGATGCACAACCTTATGGAGCACATACGTGGAGGCATATCTCATTCCATTGAGCAAGCGATACGGACGCTCGCGACCGCGGGCGAATTGCCTGGTGACGTAGTAGATGTACTGAGCGGCGCCGAAGTGCCGCTGGAGGTGCCCAAAGACCCAAGACACGGGGAGTTTGCGTCCCCGATTGCCCTAGCTATTGCGAAGCGCGCCGGCAAGCCGCCCCGCGAAGTGGCTTCGCTCATAGCACGCGAACTGATGGCTTCGGCCGAACGCAGGTACGTCGAGGCCGCCGAGATCGCGGGGCCGGGGTTCATCAATTTCCGCCTTTCAAAGCAGTGGGTGGCTGACAGTGTGGCGCTTATTCGTTCAAGGGGCTCTGAATACGGTCGTTGCGATTTCGGCCGTGGGGAGCGCGTTATGGTGGAGTTCGTGAGCGCGAATCCCGTGGGACCGCTGAACGTGGTGAACGCACGTGCCGCTGCGGTTGGCGATACGTTAGTAAGGCTGCTCAAGGCGGCCGGCTACGATGCTGCAAGCGAATTCTATGTGAATGATGCCGGCCGGCAAGTTGAGGTGCTGGCCGAATCGGTATATGCTCGCTACATGGAACTCAAAGGCGATGACTACGCGTTCCCAGAGGACGGCTATCGCGGCGAGTATGTGCGGGACATTGCGGCAGGCGCCATGGAGGATCCGAGGATTGCCGACCGGCTGTCGGCGATGAACGCCGGCGAGGCCAGGAGCTTCTTCCGCGAGTACGCGCTCGGCCACATACTGGACTGGCAGAAGCGTTCGCTTGCCGAGTACCAGGTCCACTTCGACAAGTGGTTCTCAGAGCGCGAACTCCGCGCAACCGGCGCCGTGGAGACTATGATCGGCGAGATGGAGGCGGCCGGCCACACATACAGGGAAGACGGCGCATTGTGGTTCCGCTCTTCAGACTTCGGCGATGACAAGGACAGAGTCCTCGTCAAAAGCGACGGGCTTTACACCTATGTCGCGCCCGACCTCGCCTACCACAAGAACAAGCTGTCGCGCGGGTTCACCAAGCTAGTCGACATCCTGGGGCCGGATCATCACGGCTACGAAGGCCGGATGCAGGCCGGACTGAAATCCTTCGGCTACCCCGACGGTACCCTCGAAGTGCTCCTGTTGCAGCTGGTCACATTAATGCGCGAAGGTCAGCCTGTCAAGATGTCCAAACGGGCCGGGGAGTTCATAACAATGGACGACTTGCTGGAGGAGGTACCCAGGGATGCCGCCCGATACTTCTTCGTTATGCGAAACACCTCATCCCACCTGGATTTCGATCTCGACCTGGCACGCGCTCAGAGCATGGATAACCCAGTGTGGTATATCCAGTACGCCTATGCACGCTGCTGTAGCATCTTCAGGCAGGCTGAGGCAGCGGGGATCTCCAGCGATGACTGGGCCTCTGCCGATCTCACGCTTCTGGCGGAACCCAGCGAGCTGGACCTAGTGCGCAAGATGGCTGCCTTCCCGGATGAAGTGCTTTCCGCTGCGCTCGAGCGAGCGCCGTCCAGGATAGCCAAGTACGGGCTGGACCTGGCAAGCGTCTTCCACAGTTTCTATAGTGAATGTCGCGTGATTGGCGATGACGTCGCGCTAACCATGGCCCGGCTGGCACTGGTGGACGCGGCGAAGACTGTGGTTGCCAATGCTCTGAACGTCATGGGCATCGAAGCTCCGGAAAGGATGTAGCCGTAGTGGAGAGGTACACGCCGGCCCAGGCCCTGGCTGCGTTCGGCAGGAGCGCGGCGATTGCCTACGAGCGCATGGGCATGGTTGTGATCACGAGTGTCGCATGGTACTTCGCGACGTTGGCGTCGGTTACAGCCGCAGGCGTCACCATATGGGCACTGCCGCTGGCTGTCGTGCTTGTGGCGCCTCTCGGCGTTGCCGTCACGTACTTCGGCAATCTGGCCGTGCACCGCGAGGACGCGGGCCTACACGAACTGTGGCGCGGCTACACCAAGTTCTGGGCCAGAGCGATGGCGCTGGGTGCGGTCAACCTCGCGGTCGTGCTCATCCTGTGGGTCGATATCCGGGCGATCATGGCTGCCCGGGCCACGTGGATACGGATGCTGGCCGGGGCCTGGATTTACCTCGGCCTGTTCGCGGGTCTCCTGTTCATGTATGCGTATCCGGTAATGGTGGAGCAGGATACAAGCCCGTGGAAAGCCATTAGGCGATCAGTCATTCTGATACTGGACAATCCGGCATACACCCTGACAATCGGGCTCTTGGAGGCGATTCTGCTTGCAGTGGGCGTACTTCCGACTGTGCTTCTGCTCTCAGGGAGCAAAGCCGCCGGGTACCTTCAGTTTGTCGGGGTTGGGGCGTATGCGGGGTTCAATGCGGTCTTTCGCAATCTGGCCACTGTACGAGTGCTGCAGCGCTACAACGCCGCGCGGGAGAGCGATCGCGAGAGACTGCAAAAACAACTGGAGGCGGAGAAGATGGCAGGAGGTATTCCCAGAAGCGAAGGCAAGCCAGTCGAGATAACATGGCTCGGGCATGCCTGTTTCCTGATAGCCGCCGGCGACGGCACGAGGATACTCACCGATCCGTTTGACGATACCGTGGGTTACGATCTCCCGGCCGTCCCGGCCGATATCGTGACTGTGAGCCACGGCCACTTCGACCACAGCAACGTTGGAGTAGTTCAGGGCTCACCAGAGATCCTGAATTCGCCTGGCGGCAGATCCTTCGGCGGTGTCCGCATCCGGGGAGTACAGACATACCACGACACGAAAGGCGGCGCCCTTCGCGGGCACAACATCGTATTCATCATCGAGACGGATGACATCACCATCTGCCACGCTGGCGACCTCGGCCACGTACCGTCGGACAGTACCGTGCAGAGCATCGGCAGGGTCGACGTGCTGCTGATCCCGGTAGGCGGTACATACACGCTGGACGCCAAGGGCGCCCGGGAGGCCGTGCGCAAGCTCGATCCAAGGATCGTCATACCCATGCACTACAAAACTCCGGACCTCAGACTGACTGAGCTGGAAAGCCCAGAGCGATTCCTCGCAGGCCTGTCTCGCGTCGAGCGTACCCCAGGGTCGAGCTACACGGTGCAGGCCTCGAGCCTGCCGCGGGACTTGACCGCAGTCGTCCTGGGCTACCGAAGGAAATGAGACTGGCCGCGGGGATGCGGCCGCGCGGCCGCGGGTGCGGTTGTGCTAACCCGCTCATAGTGGTATAATACCGATTCGGTTGGGTCGTTTCCCGGCCGAGGGGGGAACCAAGTGGCCAAATACGTGATTGTTACAGGCGGAGTTGTATCGGGTCTTGGAAAAGGCATTACAGCGGCTTCTTTGGGAAGGCTTCTCAAGGCCCGAGGTGTGTCAGTCGGAGTACTAAAGTTTGATCCGTATATCAACGTCGACCCCGGAACTATGAGTCCCTACCAACACGGGGAGGTCTTCGTCACCGAAGACGGCGCCGAAACCGACCTCGACCTCGGCCACTACGAGAGGTTCATCGACATCAACGTCACCCGCGACAACGATATCACCACCGGTATCATATATTCTTCGGTGCTCTCCAAAGAGAGGCGCGGCGACTACCTTGGCGGAACCGTTCAGGTCATCCCCCATATCACCAACGAGATTAAGGATTGTGTCACTCGCCTCGGGCAAAATGGATCGGATGTTGTCATTGTCGAGGTAGGCGGCACGGTGGGCGACATAGAGAGCCTGCCGTTTCTTGAAGCCCTCAGGCAGCTGAGAACTGAAGCGGGCCGCGAAAACGTGATGTATATCCACGTTACCCTGGTGCCGTATATCCCCTCGGCGCGCGAGTTTAAGACCAAGCCTACACAGCATTCAGTCAAGGAACTTCGCAGTATTGGGCTTCAGCCTGACGTGATCGTCGCCCGGTCCGACCGTCCGCTTCCAGCGGATATCAAGGGCAAGATCGCCCTGTTTTGCGACGTGCAGCCGGAAGCAGTGATATTCAACCCCGATGCTCAGTCCATATATGAAGTGCCCCTTATCCTGGAGCAGGAGGGCCTAGACGAGATCGTCGTGAAGCGCCTGGAGCTGACATGCCCCGTGCGCGAGCCGGACATGTCGGCATGGCGGCAGATGGTGTCCAGGCTCAAGAACATTGAGCGCTCGATCCGGGTGGCGCTTGTCGGTAAGTATGTTGCGCTACCTGATGCGTATCTCAGTGCAGTTGAGGCGCTCCGCCACGCGGGGATCGAAAACGGCGTACAGGTAGAGGTAGATTGGATCGATTCCGAGGCCCTGATCAGCTACGATCAGGCTGAGCAGGCGCTTTCGAGGGCACACGGTGTCTTGGTTCCCGGCGGATTCGGCCCGCGCGGGGTGGAGGGCAAGATACTGGCCGCCCGGTACGCCCGCGAGCACAAGGTGCCATTCCTCGGGCTGTGCCTGGGGATGCAATGCGCGGTGATCGAGTTCGCGCGGAATGTGTGCGAGCTTGCCGGCGCGAACAGCACGGAATTCGATGCCGCCACTCCGCATCCGGTGGTCGACTTCATGCCCGAACAGCGCGGGATCGAGCGAATAGGGGGAACCATGCGTCTGGGCGTTTACCCCTGCGCTATCGAGCCCGGTTCGAAGGCGGCTGATGCCTACGGTGAGACCCTGGTGCATGAGAGGCATCGCCACCGTCACGAGCTCAACAATGCGTATGCCGCTATCCTTGCTGAACACGGCCTGAAGTTCTCAGGGATAAGCCCCGAGCGCAACCTCATTGAGATACTCGAGCTCTCCGACCATCCCTGGTACGTGGGGACGCAGTTTCATCCCGAGTTCAAGTCCAGGCCGGGTAGGCCTCACCCTCTATTCAGTGGGTTCATCGCAAATTCGCTCGAATACTCGAAATGTTGATAGCCGCCCTGTGCTGGGGATATGAAATCCGTTCCGCTGGGCACAATTGATTGTGGAATATGCCCCGGAGGATTTTAGCGTAACGCGGAGAATACGGTTTGTAAGCATGCCAGGCTGAGTGCATGGTTGCACGATTTCCTCAAGCAAGCCTCATCGGTTGAGCCATAAGCGTACCATTCGTATAGCTCCACAGGAGTTCCCTATTGTGTACGGCCGAGAGATTGCCCTTCGTGGGCGGTCCAGCCGCCCGGGATACGCTGCCTGCCCACTGATTTGTATTCTTTTGCTCATATACCCTGAAAGGAAGATGCGCTACAGATGAATATTGCGGAACTAGAGAAGAAGACCGTGTCCGAGTTGCATGACATCGCAAAGGACTTGGGCATACCCGCTCACTCGCAATTACGCAAGCAGGAGCTAACATTCGAGATCGTCAAGGCGGCGTCTCAGAAAGAGGGAAACCTGTGGGCCGACGGGATTCTTGAAATCCTCCCCGAGGGTTTCGGGTTCCTGCGGGTGGGAGGGTTGACTCCGAGTTCAGATGACATCTACATCTCTCCCTCACAGATACGCAGGTTCGTGCTGCGTAAGGGAGACATGGTCTCGGGGCAGGTGAGGCCGCCCAAGGAGGGCGAAAAGTACTTCGCACTGCTTCGTGTGGAGGCTGTCAATGGTCTTGACCCTGAGCTCGCCGCGCGCCGTTCCCACTTTGAGGACCTGATCCCCGTGTACCCCGATGAACGCCTGCGCTTGGAGCATGATTCCAAGGACGTTACCACACGGTTGATCGACTTGATGGCCCCCATCGGCAAAGGGCAGAGGGGTCTGATTGTGTCGGCGCCCAAGGCGGGCAAGACGACGATTCTGAAGAGGGTCGCCAATGCCCTGACCACCAACCATCCGGAGCTCACCCTGCTCGTGCTGCTAGTTGACGAGAGGCCCGAAGAGGTCACCGACATGGAACGTTCAGTAGACGGCCTGGTTGTGGCGTCTACGTTTGACCAACCGTCTTCGAACCACGTGCGAGTAGCCGACATGGTGCTGGAGCGCGCCAAACGCCTCGTCGAGCACGGCAAGGACGTATTGGTCCTGCTGGACTCAATCACGAGGCTGGCACGGGCGTACAACCTCGAAGAACCTCCCTCCGGGCGGACGCTGTCCGGCGGCGTGGACCCGGCGGCCTTGCACAACCCCAAACGCTTCTTCGGGGCGGCGCGTAACATAGAGGAAGGGGGCAGCCTCACCATCCTGGCCACCGCCCTTGTGGATACCGGTAGCCGCATGGATGAGGTGATCTTCGAGGAGTTCAAGGGTACGGGCAACATGGAACTGCACCTTGATCGCAAGCTTTCGGAACGCCGCATATTCCCGTCTATAGACGTAAATAAGTCCGGCACTCGCAAGGAAGAGCTGCTCCTCACCCCGGAGGAGCTGGAGACTACGTGGGTGCTACGCAAGGCCATGGGCAACATGGGCTCGGCCGAGATGACCCAGCTGCTGATAGATCGAATTCAGCACACTAAGTCCAACGGCGACCTCATGAGCCTAATACTCAAGTCTCAGTTTGCCGAGAATCTTCGGAGCTGGCAGAACTCGAACTGAGTGACCGTACGCGATCATGGTGGTATACTGTAGTAGATGCCAGGCTGACCCCGGGCTGGCGCCTTTGGCGGATGGGGGGAGATAGTTGCTAAGGAAGAAGCTTGTCTCTGCGTTATGTGCCTTTGCAGCGTCGTGTTCCGTGTGCCTGCTGCTCACAGGAACAGCAGTTACTGCCGGTGCCGTCCTGACATTCACCGAGAAGTCCATTCAGGCAACGTCAGCTTTTGGGCTGCTCAAAGATCTTTGTTCCCATAGCCATACGGTTCTCCTGGCGCGTTTCGGAGCGGACCCCGAGGTAGTGGCCGATTGGAACGAAGGGCTACTTGCAAAGGGATCGCCTAGACCGGGTTCGAGTCTGCTCGCACTGGCGGCTGAGCCGGGTGGGTTGCTGGATGCCGTACGCGCGCTGAGGGATCAATGCATACCGGCGAGGAAGGCCGTCGGCGCCGTCGCTTCTGAGCGCAAGAACTCTCCCGCAAACAACGGGATCCGCATGATCGAGCACAAGGTGGCACAGGGCGAGAGCCTATCGGTGATCGCCGAAAGATACTCCGTGAGCGTTGACACCATAGCGTGGTCCAACTCGCTGTCCAATCCGAACAAGCTCAAAATCGGGCAAACACTCAAGTTTCCTTCCATATCGGGCGTGGTTCACCTGGTGACCCGGGGCGAATCGATTTGGACAATCGCCAAGAAATACGGGGTCAGCCGGGATGAGATTGTCCGCGCCAACCAACTGGACGAGCCCGACAAGCTCAAGCTCAAGCAAGCCCTGGTCATACCGGGCGCAAAGCCGCTTCCTGTTCGCAACGCCCCTATCGCCGTGGCGTCCAGGGGCGCTGCCAGTTCACGGTCGTCTGGATCATCGTCAGGCGACGCCTTGGCCTGGCCGCTTTCAGGCCGCATCTCCTCCCACTTTGGCCCCAGGTGGGGCAGGATGCACAATGGGGTTGACATAGCCGTGCCCATCGGTACGCCTGTGAAGGCCGCTGCCGATGGTTGCGTGATCTTCGCTGGGTGGAGTCCGGGATACGGCAGGCTGGTCATCTTGGACCACGGCGCCGGCATCCATACATACTACGGCCACAACTCCTCTTTCGCGGTGAAGAAGGGCGACGCCGTGGCCGCAGGCGACCGGATCGCCCTATCCGGCAATTCCGGCGTCAGCACAGGGCCGCACCTGCATTTTGAGATCAGGGTGAACGGACGAGCCCGCAACCCCCTCGACTACCTAAGGTAGGGCGCGGATGGGAGAGTCAGCTGTGTTGACGGTGGCCGCGAGCGACCGGTCGGGCCGGGTGCTGAGGAACGACAATGCGCGGGCGGTGGCCCGCGCCGGCAATTACTTCATCGAGCTTCGGGCGTCCGACGTCATTCCGCTTCCTGAGGGAGCTACCCTGATGCGGTTGCCCGGCCGCGTTCCGGTAGGCGCCGATGGTTCATCCGGCGAGTTTGTGCAGGCCGGACCGGGCGAGGCGGTAGCGGCCATACTTCCCCAGGGCTATACTCGTACGTTTGTTCCGGCGTACGTGTCGAAACCCGGTGCTCCCGAACTTCCGCTCTTTGGCTATTCGGCAGCGGCCTTCGTCGGCGACCAGATGGTAGTGGCCGCCATTCGCACCGATGAGCGCGATACCTGGGATCCGCGTCACTATAACCTTCCCGAACTCCCGGCGCTGGTCGAGGCCGCGCTCGGGGCCCATCCCGGCAACAGAATCCTCAAACAGTTGGCCAAATGCGCTCTGGAGTATCAATGCTACACTGCACAGAACCTCTTCTACAGGCGGTGGGAGGCCGGTGTACCCGTTTCACCCACCTGCAATGCGCGTTGCGTCGGCTGCATCTCCAAGCAGCCCTCAGAGTGCTGTCCATCTCCCCAGCAGCGCATTGACTTCGTCCCCACGCCCGATGAGATAGTTGAGCTTGCCCTGCCTCACCTGGAGGAGGCGCCTCAGGCCATTATCAGCTTCGGGCAGGGCTGCGAGGGCGAGCCCACTAATGAGTGGCGCGTCATTGCTGAGGCCTGTCGCGCCGTACGGGCGCGTACAGGTCGAGGCACCATCAACATCAACACTAATGCCGGCAACACACAGGCTGTAGAGGCCCTGTGCGATGCAGGGATGGATTCGTTCCGCGTAAGCTTGGTCAGCGCGCGCCCGATGCCTTACGCGCGATACCACCGGCCTTTGGGATACCGGCTGGCTGATGTGGAGCGCTCCATTGCCGTAGCGCGAAGACGAGGAGCATTTGTGTCCCTGAACTACCTGGCTTTCCCTGGGTTCACCGACCTTGAACCCGAGGTGGACGCGATCTGTTCTCTGATTGAGCGCACTGACGTTCAGATGGTCCAGTTCCGCAACCTCAACATCGACCCTGAGGTCTTCTCTAGTGTGATGCTGGACGGCCCGGGCGAGCGCGACAGTGGGGATGAAGCCGCCGAGTCCGTCGAGCCCGCCGGTATGGTTCAAGTCATAGCTCACCTGCAGGACTGCTTCCCTCATTTGGTGATCGGCAACTTCAGTATCGCTCTGCGCGGTTGAGCGCGGCTCAGCCGTGATCTGTCCTTATCTGACCAATGGGTATACGAAAAGGGCTTGCGTTTTCGTATACTTGGTGTATCATGATGTACGAAAGGTCAGTAATGGTCAGAGCATCAGGAGAGTGTCATGGCAAGCCTGTCGGATTACATTGAAAGCTACCTCAAGCTTCTCCTAAGCAGCGTGCCTGATGATTGGGTAGAGATACGCAGGCGCGATCTGGCGGAGCGGTTCCGGTGTGCCCCATCGCAGATCAGCTACGTGCTGACCACTCGCTTCAACATCGAACGCGGATACGTCGTAGAGTCGAGGCGAGGAGGGGGAGGCTATATACGCATATTCCGGTTAGGGGCGGCGCCCGAAAGCGACGCTCTCGAGATAGTCCGCGGGGCAGTGGGCGATTCCATCGACCGGAAGGCCGCGGATGATCTCATCGCCCGTCTGGCTGAACTGGGAGCGCTCAGTGCGCATGACGCGGCTTTCGTGCGGGCCGCGGTGCTTGAGGGCGATGACGGCCGCCAGCCCGAGCTTGAGCGGATTGTCCGCGCGCGGGTCCTTAGGGCAACTCTCCTGTTTGTGCTGACGCAATCTACTACCGAGTGAGGTTTTGGGGGGAAGTCGTCATCATGCTTTGCCAGGTATGCAATCAAAGGCCTGCAAACGTGCATGTCACCAAGGTCATAAACAACGTCCGCACCGAACTCCACCTGTGCCAGCAGTGTGCCAGGGAGCGCGGCGAGCTGGAGGTGTTCGCAGGGCCCAAATTCGCCTTTTCCAACTTGCTTGCGGGCCTGCTTCAGAGCGACGCGGCCGCAGGGGTCCCTGTGGGAATACCGGGCGGCTCTCGCAGTGTGTGTGCTACGTGCGGCCTCGAATATCCCGAGTTCATGAATACCGGTTACCTGGGGTGCTCCGAGTGCTACTCGCAGTTTCTGCCAATGCTCAGGCCCCTGATCGCGCGCATTCACGGGCATGCGCGGCATACGGGCAAGGTGCCTGCGCGCGCCGGAAAGGCCGTACGCTTTCGTAAAGAACTTGAATCTCTTCGCGAGGAACTGCGCACCATGATTGAAGCGGAAGAATATGAAAAAGCGGCGCTGGTGCGCGACAGGATCCGCGATCTGGAGAAGGCTGCCGACCAGGCCAGGCAGGCGCAGGCGGAACAGGGCGAAGCCAAAAAAGACGAGGGGGAAGGGAGGCAGGCCTAGATGGCAGGCAAGCGTGGAGCAGGGAGATACTGTGCTCTATGGATGTCCGGGGGCGGCCCGGAATCAGATATCGTGGTATCGAGCCGGGTGCGACTGGCCAGAAACCTGCGCGGGGTACCCTTCCCTCACCGAGCCGGAGAGGAACAGCTCCAGGCGGTGCTTGGTGGAGTGCGTCAGGCGGTGGAGGCTACTCCGTCGATAGGCCCCACTGAGGTATTGGGCCTTACGGGCGTTTCCATTCTCGACAGGCAACTTGCGGTGGAAGAGCACCTTACGTCTCCACAGCACATTCAGGAACCCAGCGGCAAGGCGCTAGTGGTCAATCGCGATAGATCCGTGTGCATAATGGTCAATGAAGAGGACCACATCAGGATACAGGCGATTCTTCCAGGTTTCCAGGTAGACGAAGCCCTGAGGCTCGCCTCTGCCACTGACGATGCGCTGGAAGAGACCGTGGACTATGCGTTCGACGAGAACCTGGGATATCTGTCTGCCTGCCCAACGAATGTCGGGACGGGCCTCAGGTCATCAGTGATGCTTCACCTGCCCGCTCTGGCGGCAGTCAACATGCTTGGGCAGGTGCTGGCGTCGGTGTCCAAAGTCGGGCTGGCCGTCAGGGGAATCTACGGAGAAGGCACTGAAGCCGTGGGCAACGTGTTTCAGGTGAGCAACCAGGTGACTATGGGGCGCTCCGAGAGCGAGATTGTGGCGCACCTTAAGGCGGTTGCCCGTCAGATTGTCGACAGCGAGCGCAATGCTAGAAGCGCGATCATGTCAGATGCCCGCAGCCAGCTCGAAGACAGGGTCTACAGGTCATACGGAATCCTGACCAATGCCAGGATGATCAGCTCGGAAGAGGCATTGAAGCTGACGTCGGATGTAAAACTCGGGGTGGACCTAGGTCTCATTCCCGACCTGCCACCCGCGCTTCTGACAGCACTATCAGTCGACATTATGCCCGCGCATGTCCAAAGGTTTGTCGGAAGGGAACTCAATGCCTGGGAGCGAGACGTTTTCCGGGCCACGCTCATACGGCAGAGGCTCGGGGCGGCGGACCCCGAGAGCGCAGGCCCAGCCACAGGCGCGTGCAAGGAGGAATGATGGATGTTCGGTTCATTCACTGAAAGGGCGCAGCGCGTCCTCTACCTGTCGCAGGAGGAGGCGCGCAAGCTTGGCCACAACTTCGTGGGCACCGAGCATATCCTGCTCGGCCTGGCTCGCGAGGGCCAGGGTGTGGCCGCGCGCGCTCTTCAGAATCTGGGAATAGAGCCTGATGCAGTAAGACGAGAAGTGGAGAGCATAATCGGGCGCGGCGACCCGGACGGTGTGGACACAGTGGGTTTGAGCCCTAGGGCCAAGCGCGTGTTGGAGCTGGCCATCGACGAGGCCCGTACCATGGGTCATGGCTATGTAGGCACCGAACACCTACTTCTCGGGCTGATTCGGGAGGGCGAAGGCGTGGCCGCGCAGGTGCTGGAGAATCTCGGAGCTGATCTTGACCGCGTCAGGGCGGAGGTTCTTGACCTCTTGGGCGGAACGGGAGGCGCGGGCGGCCCTCAACGCCAGGAGACGTCGGGGCAGGGCGCCGGGCGCGCCCAGCGCAAGAAGGGCACGCCCACCCTAGAGCAGTTCGGGCGGGATCTGACCGCCATGGCCCGCGAAGGAAAGCTGGATCCGGTGATCGGCCGGGATCGCGAGATGAACCGCGTAATCCAGGTGCTGTCGCGGCGCACAAAGAACAACCCGGTGCTCATTGGAGACCCCGGCGTGGGCAAGACGGCTATCGTCGAGGGCCTAGCGCAGCGAATTGTGAAGGGCGACGTGCCTGAGCTGCTCAAGGACAAGCGTGTGCTCACTATGGATATGGGATCAATCGTTGCCGGCACCAAGTACCGCGGCGAATTCGAGGAGAGACTCAAGAAGGTCATAGACGAGATAGTGAATTCCGGCGATGTGATCCTGTTCATTGATGAGCTGCACACAGTGGTCGGAGCCGGCGCAGCTGAAGGCGCCATAGACGCCGCCAACATCCTGAAACCCGCGTTGGCCCGCGGCGAACTGCAGTGTGTCGGAGCAACCACGCTCAACGAATACAGGAAGTACATCGAAAAAGACGCCGCTCTGGAGAGGCGATTCCATCTGGAGAGGCGATTCCAGACCATCCAGGTTGGCGAGCCGTCGGTGGATGAGACTGTATCCATACTCGAAGGGCTGCGCGACAGGTATGAGGCGCATCACAGGGTGAAGATAGCCGACGATGCGCTGAGGGCGGCGGCGGTTCTGTCCGACCGCTTCATCACTGACAGATTCCTGCCCGACAAGGCCATTGACCTGGTGGATGAGGCCAGTTCCAAGGCGCGTCTCGCTACTCATGTGGCCCCTCCCGACATCAAGCGCCTGGAAGAAGAATTGGATCGGGTGAGGGCTGAAAAAGAAGCGGCCATACAGAACGAGGAGTTCGAGAAGGCCGCGCAGCTGCGCGACGAGGAGCAGAAGACACGCGATAGCATAGAGGAGCAGCGCAAAGAGTGGCAGAGCCGTCGCTACATCGACGGCGCGGTGGTCACCGAGGACGAAATCGCCCAGGTGGTGGCAGCGTGGACCGGGGTGCCGGTGACCAGAATCGAACAGACTGAGGCCGATCGCCTGCTTAAGCTGGAGGATGTACTGCACCGGAGGATCATCTCGCAGCATGAGGCGGTGACGGCTGTGGCCAAGGCGGTAAGGCGGGCTCACGCCGGCCTGAAGAACCCGAGACGTCCTGTGGGCTCATTCCTCTTCCTAGGGCCCACGGGCGTGGGCAAGACTGAGCTGGCCAGGGCGCTTGCCGAGGCCCTGTTCGGAGATGAGGACTCCATGATCCGCCTGGACATGTCGGAGTACATGGAAAGGCATACAGTGTCGCGACTGATCGGCGCGCCTCCCGGATACGTGGGCTATGAGGAGGCGGGGCAGCTTACTGAGAAAGTGCGCCGCCGCCCGTACTCGGTGATCCTCTTTGACGAGATAGAGAAGGCTCACCCGGAAGTGTTCAACATTCTCCTGCAGGTGCTGGAAGATGGGCGCCTCACCGACGGCCAGGGCAGAACTGTCGATTTCCGGAACACTGTGCTGATAATGACGTCCAACGTAGGGGCGACGCAGATCCAGCGCGACACAGTTCTGGGCTTCCGAACCGAGCGCGATGAGCGCGACTCGTATGAGCGCATGCGCGATAAGGTCATGTCCGAGCTGAAGAGGACCTTCAGGCCGGAGTTTCTCAACCGCGTGGACGAGGTGATTGTCTTCCATGCACTGGGGCGCGCGGAACTCGAGCAGATAGTCGAACTCATGCTTGCCGAGGTCCGCACGCATCTCGAGCCAAGGGGCATGCATCTCGCGTTCACGCCCGCTGCCAAAGACGTTCTTGTGAACGAAGGGTACAGCCCAGAGTACGGCGCACGGCCGCTCAGGCGAGTGATCCAGCGCATGGTGGAGGACCGTCTGTCGGACGAGATCATTGCCGGCCGTGTCAAAGACGGCCAGGAAGTGATCGTAGACGCGGGGGAGGGTGCTCTCGTCTTTCATGTTCGGGGCCAGAAGGGTTCGCAGGCTGGTGCAGCGAAGGATATGACGTAGGGGCGCTAGAGCTAGAGCTTTGGGGGTTAGGGTGCATGAAGGGCCCGAAGGGCGTTTTCGTCTGCCAGGAATGCGGATACGAGTCTGCCAAATGGATGGGCAAGTGCCCGGCCTGTGCTAGCTGGAACCGGTTTGCCGAAGAAGTTCGGCATGAGGCGGCGCCTGCGCGCATGTCCGGCCGGCGCAGCGGCTCCGGGCGCGGCTTGGCATCGGCGGCTGTGCCGATTCCAGTGGGTCAGGTGATCTCCGGGGACGAGGAGCGCCTCATCACCGGGATAGGCGAGTTCGACCGGGTGCTGGGCGGCGGAATCGTAGCCGGGTCGGTGGCGCTGATAGGGGGCGACCCCGGCATCGGCAAGTCCACCATACTGCTGCAGGTATCGGCGAGCGTTGCCCGGAGGATCGGGCCGGTGCTCTACGTCACAGGCGAGGAATCGGCCCGGCAAGTCGGCCTGCGCGCGGCGCGGCTCGATGCGGAGTGCGAGCGCCTTTTGGTGCTTCCGGAGACGGATGTCGTCTCCATTATCGAGCAGATCTATGCGGTCCGCCCGGCGCTGGTGGTGGTCGATTCCATCCAGACAATGGACTACGCCGGCCTGGAATCGTCGCCGGGCAGCGTGGGCCAGGTGCGGGAGTGCACGGCCCTGTTAATGCGAGTAGCCAAGGAACAGGGAGTGCCGATTTTTCTTGTGGGGCATGTCACCAAGTCCGGCGCGATTGCCGGGCCCAAGGTTCTGGAGCACATTGTGGATACCGTGCTCTACTTCGAGGGTGAGAGCGCCCACGCCCATCGCATTATCCGAGCTGTGAAGAACAGGTACGGCTCGACCAACGAAGTCGGCATATTCGCCATGACCGATTCCGGGCTTGAGCAGGTAGAGAACCCTTCGGAGATGCTCTTGTCGGAGCGGCCGGGCGGCGCGGCCGGCTCCGTGGTGGTAGCCAGCCTGGAAGGGACTCGGCCGCTCCTGGTGGAGGTTCAATCGCTGGTGGCGCGGTCGGTCACCGGCACGCCCCGGAGGACTACTACGGGCGTCGACTACAACAGGACCGCGATAATCATAGCGGTGCTTGAAAGGCGAGCAGGCTTTGCCATCGGAATGGAAGACATCTACGTGAACGTGGCAGGCGGGGTCGCCCTGAACGAACCAGCTGTGGACCTGGGAATAGCGGCAGCCGTGGTATCCAGTTTCCGCGGCGTACCGGCCGCAGGCGGCACAGTGGTCTTCGGAGAAGTAGGGCTGGCCGGCGAGCTCAGGGCGGTCAATCACGCCGATGTCAGGGTAGCGGAGGCCCAGCGCCTGGGATTTGGCAGGTGCGTGGTTCCGGGTCACAATCTCAAGAACATGACCAGGCGGCCGAAGGGCGTTGAGGTCGTAGGGGCGGCGAGCGTGCGCGAAGCCCTAGATGCGGTGTTTACGGGGGTGAGGTCTTGATGTCGGAGAGATTGCGCAAGATCTTCAGCATGGTCGCGCCCGGGACTCCTCTCTATGATGGGCTGGAGAATATTCTGCGCGCCCGGACCGGCGGGCTGATAGTCGTGGGAGATACTCCCGAGGTAATGGAGATAGTGAAAGGCGGGTTCAGGCTGGACGCCGATTTTTCGCCGGCCGCTCTTTACGAACTTGCCAAAATGGACGGCGCTATAATCCTGTCGTCCGGCGCTGACAGAATACTTCACGCCAATGTCACTCTTGCGCCCGACCCTGACATACCATCGCGCGAGACGGGCCTGCGCCACAGTACCGCGGAGCGTGTTGCCAAGATGACCGGCCAGTTGGTCATAGCGATTTCTCAGAGGCGCTCGGTGATCAGTGTGTACTGGGGGCACACCAGATACGTCCTGCGCGATATCGGAGTGGTGCTGGCCAAGGCCAACCAGGCCTTGCAGACCATGGCCAACTACCGCGACGCCTTGGTCAAGGCGCTTACCAACCTCACTGCGCTGGAGTTCATTGAAGAGGCTACACTGGTAGACGTGTGCCGGGTTCTGCAAAGATACGAGCTGATGAGACGCGCATGGGACGAGGTCACCGACTACATAGCTGAACTCGGGTCCGAGGGTCGCCTGGTGAAGATCCAGGCCGATGAGGTCGTGGGAGGCATGTGGGAAGACGTGCTATTTGTCGCCATGGACTACGTACCCGACGGCGGCCAGGCTGAGGCGGAGCGACTGATGCATTCAGTTGCCGAGTGGCCCTTTGACGAGGTACTGGAGCTGCCGAGCCTATCTCGGGCGCTGACTCAGAGCTCAGGAGCCTCACTGGAATCGGCCATGTCGCCCAGAGGCTACCGCGCGCTGTCGAAGATCTCGCGGTTGCCCATATCGGTGATCCAGAATGTTGTTGCGGGATTCGGGTCGCTTAAGGCTATACGCAGCGCTACTGTGGAGGAGCTCGACGAGATAGAGGGTATCGGAGACGTGCGCGCAAGGGCCGTGCGCGAAGGACTGGCTCGCCTGCGCGACCAGGTTGTTCGCAACCTTGTCATGTGATCGGAGCATTCGGAACTGAGGATCCGCAACCGGGGCCGCCTAGGTGAGGTTGAACAAGCCCAACATGCGCAGGCGGTCGTATTCCTTTGCCATAATCTCGCTCATGTCGAGACCCGCTATTGTGCAAAAGGCCGCTACGTAGAAAACCGTTTGCCCCAATTCGGTTTCGAGAGCTTCTTTGCACTCCGGGCAGAGCTCGCCACTGAGGTGTGAACAGACCAGACGCTTGAGATCCTCCAGTGACACATCTTCGGGGAATTTCTGCCGGTGGGCCTGGATCTCCAGGCACCCACAGGTCGTGACTGCTTTGGCCATCGCCCGGTTTACCCGCGCGCTGGCTTCCTGGAATTTCGACATTACATCGAGAACGCTTCGGTGGCGAATCAGGTACTCGCAGACAGAATCCTGGAAGTCGCTACATGAGAGGTCGGCCAAGAGCGCTCACCTCCAAATCCGGTACACGCAGGTGATATGGCCGGGCTGAAGTTCAACTTGATTATACGTTTGGTCCACCGTGTTGTCAATCAGCTGCGGATCAGCGCCTAGATCAGCGAGATTGATGAGACGGGCAACGAACTCGTTGCCTCATCAGAAAGTGTACTTGAAATCCGATTCGTTGCCTCACGTAGTACGGTAGTCAAAATGATCCCTCCGTCTCTGGTGAGGTAGTGGTACGCCGACGGGTGGGGGAGGTAGTGGTACGCCGACGGGTGGGGCGAGGCGGACCGCGCTTTCTGTGGCGGGGAGCCGAGGTCCCACCCGTCGATTCGTTGTTCGAGACCGTACTCCTCCGCCCTAGTTCTCCTTGGCCTCTGCAATGTCATCCCAGATCTCTGGCGGGGAGGCCTGGGAGGTCTCTCGGCGGACAGTCTTGGCCAACTCGGCCTGTAGGTGCGTTATCTGCCTCTTGAGCGATGCTGGGTTGAGCTTCCGGTACTCAGCCTTGAGCATCTCCTTGGCCGTATCCGGGATCTCAGGATGAAGCATTGCCCGCTGGTAAGGGGTCTTTGCCTCGTCGTAGCGCCTGGTGACTTTAGAACCGTTCCTCTCTTTGGACGCAAGGGTCATTACCGGCTGGAAGTAGTTGCTGTATAGCCTCAGCACAGCGTAAAGGCGGTTAAGTAGGTCTGTCTGTTCCTGCGTGTCGTATCTTGCGTATCCAACGGTCACCCTTACCAGCGACCAGTTCTTCTGTTCAACGTAGCAGGAATCGTTCTTCTTGTTGGGCCGCGACCTTGTGAAAGTGACGCTGTTGGCGCGACAGAACCTGATGAAATGGTTGTTGATGAACTCGGACCCGTTATCTGAGTCAATGCCTTTGAGCGCAAAAGGCATGCATTCGATGATGTTCATCAGCGCTTCGAACACCCAGCGCTGGGCCTTGTTACGGACAGCTCGCGTCTCGGTCCATCTGGTGGCGATATCCACTGCGTCAAGGGTGCAGGCGAACTCGCCTCTGGGATTGCCGCCGTTATGCTCGACAAGATCGATCTCAATGAACCCGGGCCTGGCGTCGTCCCATTCGGAGAACGTCCTTATGGGAATCTGGCTTTTGAGCAGGCTACCGGGTTTGGTTCCGGACCGGCCTTTGAGCGCAAACTTCTGGCGGTCGGCCTTCAGAGCTCTGTCGATCGTCGAGGCGCTTATGGTCATCAGCTTGGCTCTGACATCGTCATCTACGCTGATTTCGCCGTGCCGTTCTAGGATCGGGACTATCTCCGGCAGAAATGGAGCAAGCCTCTTGCCCGACAAGAAGTCCAGGATAGCCCAGATTCGCCGAAGCACCTTGATAACATCGGGGCCGTATTTGCGCCTCTGCCAGGCGACGATACCGCGCTCCGAAGAGCTCTGGCGGCCGCTGAACGCGTGTATCCGGTGACTGCCACAACGTGAGCTAGCATCTCGGATTTCTGTTTCTTGGAGGCCTTGCCGTAATCGCGCGCGAGTTCGAGGATCATCCCTCTTGCCTGTTTTCGAGTGAGCGGCACTTCCAGCCCACCTTTCGCCTTCAGATGGGCAAAAGTTCTACTCATGTGCCACTCACTTCCTTCAACGACAGTTTTGTTATCTAAGGCGCTCGAGGAGGAAGTGATGCAGACCATGTTTAGCGTGGGCGATAGAGTGGTCTACCCCATGCATGGAGCTGGGGTGGTTGAGGCCATCGAAGAGCGGGAAGTCCTCGGGCTGCGGGACAATTACTACATCATGCGTCTACAAGTCGGCGATATGAAGGTGATGGTTCCCCGATCAAACGCTTCGGAAGTGGGCCTGAGGCCGGTTATTGGGCCTGAGGACATTCCCAGGGTGTACGAGGTGCTCAGCGGGGAGAAAACCGCGATGAGCCAGAACTGGAATCGCAGATACCGTGCGAACATGGAGAAGATGAAAACGGGCGATATCTTCTCTGTGGCCGAGGTAGTGCGCAATCTGGGCATCAGGGACAGGGAAAAGGGACTTTCCACTGGTGAGCGCCGCATGCTCGAGAACGCCAAGCAGATATTGACAAGCGAGATGGCCATGGTGGAGAAGCGATCTAGCGACGAGATATGTCGCACAATCGACTCCATACTCGATTCGGCCTAGGCGGGCCGCCCATTTTCATACTTCACCATCCACTGGAGATACTAGCCTGGAACAGTCGGGTTCAATTGTCGCCGGCTGGAGGGAGGTGAATCGCTCAGTGCGTCATGTGACCATGCGAGTACTGATGGTTGGGGCCGGGATCGCCATAGGTTTTCTTGTTCATCGGGCCTTCCCGGCTGCCGTGATGGCGTCCGAGAGCCAGGGCGCCGGGCTCAGGATCATGTTAGGCGCAATGACTGGCGGAGGGCTGATAGGGTTCGCCATCACGCCGCTCTTGCACCAAATGGCCTCGCGGTTCGGCAAATGTGTGGATTCGGGAGTTCGGAACATCTCGGCGAGCGGGATAATCGCCGGTGCTGTTGGTATGATAGTCGGCCTAATAATAGCTAACTTACTTGCCATTCCTATAGCCCTCATACCATCACTGGGCAGCTACGTTGGGATAGCCCTGAACGTCTTTTTCGGCCTGGCCGGAATGGTCATCGGCTCGCACAAGCGCGAGGAGATAATGTCCATACTGGCGCCGCTGCCGCGCAGCGGCGAACTGGTGCGGTCGGCCGTCGCGCGCGACCGCAGTATGAGGAGTTATGCGGGCAAGGCCAAGCCGAAGATACTTGATACGAGCGTCATCATTGACGGGCGCATTGCCGACATTGCCGACAGCGGATTCGTTGAGGGAACGCTTGTCGTTCCCGGCTTTGTCCTGGAGGAACTTCAGCACATAGCGGATTCTTCCGACGTTCTCAAGCGGAACAGGGGCCGAAGGGGCCTTGATATCCTCAACAGGATGCAGAAAGACGGAAACCTCCCCGTCCAGATTGTCGACAGGACTCTCGACGACGCAGAGGTAGACGCCAAACTGATCAGACTCGCTCGCCTAATGGACGCGACTATACTGACCAACGACTTCAACCTGAACAAGGTGGCTGAACTCCATGGCGTCGTGGTGCTCAACATCAATGAGCTGGCCAACGCGTTGAAGCCGGTTGTGCTGCCGGGCGAGGAAATGACCGTCCATGTAGTCAAGGATGGCAAAGAGTCTGGGCAGGGCGTGGCGTATCTCGACGATGGCACTATGGTGGTGGTTGACGGGGGAAGGCGCCACATCGGCGACTCGGTCGGAGTACTCGTGACCAGCGTGCTCCAGACCTCTGCGGGCAGGATGATCTTTGCCAAACTCAAGGCCGTCGACCGCGCCGTGTGACCGCACGGGAGGTGTATGTGCATGGTTGCCCGTCGTCCGTGCGCGTCCGCCGTCGTGGCGGCTGCGGGCTCCGGAACACGCATGGGGGCTGCGGTTCCCAAGCAGTATCTGGATCTTGGCGGCGTGCCGATTGTGGTTCGCTCCATAGCTGCCCTGGCCTCATCGGGGGCTGTGGGCGAGATGGTGGCGGCTGTGCCGTCAGGCGATGAAGAGCGCTTCGAGAGGGAGATCGTACGACGGTACTCCCTCTCTTCGCTTTTTGAGCGCGGGTGCACCGTGGTGGCGGGCGGCTCAAGCAGGCAGGCATCGGTGACGCGCGCGCTCGGGGCCGTGTCGGGCGAATATGAGATCGTAGTGGTGCACGATGCGGCGCGCCCTCTGGTCACCGCCGGCGAAGTGTGGGCTGCGGTGGAAGCGGCCATGGAATGGGGCGCCGCGACCTGTGCCACTGCACCTACTGACACTGTCAAGAGTGTGATGGCCGCGACGACGCACCGGGCGGCGCACTTCGTCGCTGAAACGCTGGATCGGTCACGTCTTCGGATGATTCAGACTCCGCAGGCCTTCAAGCTTTCGGTATTGCGCGAAGCGCATGAGCATTCGAACGCTTCTCCGGCCACGGATGATTGCGCTCTGGTGGAAAGGCTAGGCCTGCCTGTGGCGGTAGTGCCGGGCTCGCGTCGGAATATCAAGATCACCAACCCTCTCGATCTGGCAGTGGCCGAGGCGCTACTTGCGTCGGAGTCGAGAGTGGGCGCCGGGGCGGAGGCGAATGCGATGGAGATGAGCGGGACGGGAGCGGCGGGCGGATTGGAGCCCCCGACGATACGCCTGGGCCAGGGGTTCGATCTTCACCGGCTGGCGCCCGGCAGACGGCTGGTGCTGGGGGGGGTCGAGATTCCGGCAAGCCTCGGGCTGGTGGGTCATTCGGATGCGGACGTCCTGACTCATGCCGTGATCGATGCCTTGCTCGGCGCGGCGGGATTGGGCGACATCGGTCAGCATTACCCCGACACGGATCCGGCCTATGCAGGGGCTTCAAGTATCTCGCTCCTTTCGCATGCGGTGGACATGCTTCGGGCGGCAGGGTATCGGGTGTGCAGCCTGGATACGGTGGTCATAGCCGAGCAGCCCAAGATAGGTCCGTTCGCGGCCCATATGCGAGAGTCGCTGGCGAATGCAATGAAGGTGAGTCCCGGATGTGTTAATATAAAAGGAAAGACCACCGAGGGCCTGGGGCCGACGGGAACGGGCGAGGCTATCGCAGCGCTGGCTGTGGCCATGGTAATGGATATGCGGGGCGGCGCAGCTGTATAGAGTGTCGGTGGAGCATTGCGAAGGGAGGCCTGGACGATGGCCTTACGGATCTACAATACCCTCAGCCGACGCAAGGAGGACTTCGTCCCTGTCAAGCAGGGCAAGGTGGGTATGTACAGCTGTGGCCCGACGGTTTACGACTACTTCCACATCGGCAACGCACGCGCCTTCGTGGTGCCTGATGTTATCCGCAGATATCTGCAGTATCGCGGCTACGAAGTGACGCTGGTCCAGAACATCACCGACATAGACGACAAGATCATCCGGCGGGCCGCTGAGCGAGGCGTGACCACCAACGACGTGGTGAGCCAGTACACGCAGGCTTTCATCGACGACCGTGATGCTCTCGGCATCAAGGCCCCCGACATCCAACCTCGCGCCACCGATCACGTGGCGGGGATGATCGAGATGATCAGCGGCCTTATCGATAAAGGGTTAGCCTACGAGCGTAATGGCGATGTCTACTACGACGTGTCGCAGTTTGACGAGTACGGTCGTCTGTCTAACCAGAACATCGATGATCTCGTAGCCGGCGCCCGCGTGGACGTAGGGGAATCCAAGGACGATGCCCTCGACTTCACGCTGTGGAAGGCGGCCAAACCCGGGGAACCGTCATGGCAGAGCCCTTGGGGTCCGGGCCGGCCCGGCTGGCACATCGAATGCAGCGTGATGTCTACGAAGTATCTTGGCGCCACCTTCGACATACATACCGGCGGGGTGGACCTGGTCTTCCCGCATCACGAGAACGAAGTGGCTCAGAGCCACGGCGCCAACGGAACGCCTCCGGTCAAGTACTGGGCGCATAACGGGTTCATCAATATCGACGGCCAGCGCATGGGCAAGTCGCTCGGCAACTTCCGAACAGTGCGCGACATCCTGAAGCAATACCCGGGCAAGGTAGTGCGCTACTTCCTCATATCCAACCACTACCGCAAGCCCATCAACTTCAGCGACGAGGAGCTGCGCATGTGCGCCAAGGCTCTCGGGCGCCTGGAGGATGCGGTATCAAATGCCCTGTTTGCACTGGGCATAGGGGCGGGCGCGGGGCCGGATCCTGAGTTGGCGGTATGGGATCAAGTCCGCCGGCTGGCGGCGAGCGGTGAGGCAGGCCGGGCAGACTCGGAGAGCGCTGCGGGGAGGCTGGATGCTGCTATCGCGGCTGCCAGAGCGCAATTTGAGGAGTCAATGGATGACGATTTTAACACTGCCGGCGCCATAGCCGCTCTTCACGAACTGGCCACCGCGATCAACACCTTCGTCAACCAGGACATGCAGGGGCAGCGAGAGGTCGCCGAGGCGGAGCGAAGCGCTGCTGCCCGAGCTGTGCTGACCATGATGGAGCTTGGCGATGTGGTGGGCATTATTGAGCCAGGGTTCATGGAGGCGCAACGCGCAGGCGGCGCCCGGGCGGAACAGGATGGCGAGGGCGGCGAGTCGGGGATAGGCACCGACCGCCTGATCCAGCTGCTCTTGGACGTAAGGGCCGAAGTTCGCGCTGCGAAGCTGTACCAGGTGTCCGACATGATCCGCGACAGGCTGGGCGAGCTTGGCGTGGTGGTGGAGGATACTCGTGACGGGGCGAGGTGGAAGCTTGTCGGGAAGTGAGCCCGGCGGGCCGGGCAGGAGTGATGAGCGGCAGGCGGCGGAGGTGTCGCCGCTCGTGCTGGCGTACGTGGGGGATGCCGTGTGGGAGCTGTTTGTCAGGTCCCGGCTCGTGGCGGAGCGCGGGGCCGACTCGCGAGTGAACGAACTACACGGTCTGGCGAAACGAGCGGTGAACGCCGAGTCTCAATCCTCCATGGTTCACCCTCTCATGGAGTATCTTGACGACGATGAGCGAGACGTCGTCAGGCGAGGACGGAATGTGAGGCCCGGGCATGTCCCCAGGACATCCGGGCCTGCTGATTACCGCTATGCCACTGGCTTTGAGGCTCTCTTGGGGTTCCTCTACTTGACCGGCAGGACTGAGCGACTGGGCGAGGTGCTGGCTGTGGCGAAGCGCCTTGTGGATGGTGCTGATGATTGACCGACGCGCAGTGTGACGCGGGGTATGTGATATGGGGGCGACGCCCGGTAGCTGAAGCGCTGGAAGCGGGGCGGGACTTCAACCGCATCGTGGTCGCTCGCGGCGGGGCCGATCCCAGGATAGTCGCGATGGCGCGGCGATTGCGTGTGCCTGTGGTGGAAGTTGACAGGGCTGCCCTGGACCGGATCGTGCGCGAGGCCGGAGGGGGAGCACATCAAGGAGTGGCAGCCTACGTCTCCCCCATCAGCTACGTTGAACTAGATGAGCTTGTGCGGAGGGCTCACGATGCGGAGGAGGAGCTCTTCGTGTCGGTTCTGGACGGCATAGAGGATCCGCAGAATTTGGGCTCGATCATCCGCACGGCGAATGCGGCCGGGGCCCACGGGGTCGTCATTCCGTCGCGGCGGGGATCGCAGGTGAGCCCGGCCGTGGCTGCGGCCTCTGCCGGCGCGGTGGCGTATACGCCTGTCGCCCGCGTGACCAACCTCACCAGAGGAATCGAGCAGTTGAAGCAAGCGGGCGCCTGGGTGGTCGGCACCGCTCCCGATGCCGACAGGAGCCTGTTCGAGGCGGACCTGACCGGGCCGATCGCGGTAGTAGTGGGGAATGAGGGCAGAGGAATGTCGCGTTTGGTCGGGGAGGCATGTGATTTCACAGTCTCCATACCTATGGCAGGGCGCGTAGGTTCTCTCAATGCCGGGGTAGCATGGGCGGTAATGGCGTTCGAGATCGTTCGGCAACGTGCGGCAAGTCGGGCGCAGTTGGCAGATGAGCGGCAGCCGCCGGAGTGAGGGCCATAAAGAGCTAATTCCGCTGGAAGCTGACGCCGTGCGCCTGGCTTGACTGGGTCTGATACGCTGGGGTATAATGACGATGGTTTCCGGGTCAGCCTCAAGGTTATTCCTACCAGCCAGAATGGAACTTCTCTGTACGCTTATCATGGCGTTATCAAAGAGATCCAGCATCACAGTCCCACCGGGGGTGATTCATCACAGCCAGCCTTGAGCATAGATGCTCTCCTTTTCAAGCCTTGCTTTCGGGAGGGGACGTATTTGAGCGTCAACCTGCAACGCGAAGTCTATATCAGCTACGAGGAAATGGCTGATGAGCAGATTGTAGACCATGCCAGGCTCGGTGATCGCATCGCCGAGGAGTATCTTATCAACAAGTACAAGAATTTCGTTAGGGCCAAGGCACGCTCGTATTTTCTTATCGGCGCCGACAGAGAAGACATCATCCAGGAAGGCATGATCGGCTTATACAAGGCGATCCGCGACTTCAAGCCGGACAAGCTCGCGTCGTTTCGAGCCTTCGCCGAGCTGTGCATAACTCGTCAGATTATTACGGCAATTAAGACTGCTACCAGGCAGAAACACATACCGCTGAACTCCTACGTATCACTGAACAAGCCTATCTATGATGAGGAGTCCGATCGGACTCTGCTTGACGTGCTATCGGGCAACAAGGTCACCGACCCCGAGGAGTTGGTGATCAGCCGGGAAGAATTCGTCGACATTGAGAGTAAAATGGGTGAATTCTTGAGCGAACTCGAGAGAGAGGTTCTCAATGCCTACCTCGATGGCAAGTCCTATCAGGAGATTGCCCAGGAACTCAATAGGCACGTCAAGTCCATCGATAACGCCCTGCAAAGAGTCAAGCGCAAGCTGGAACGGTACATTGAGAAGCGTAATGAGTAGTGGGGAGTCGGACGGTGGCGCCCGTGACAACTCCTGAATTCATCCTCTTTGATCTGGATGAGACGTTGTACCCGTCTTCTAACGGGCTCATGAGTCTCATTCGCGACCGCATTGTGGAGTACATGATCGTACGGCTGGGGTGGTCCCGGGATTATGCCGAGGAACGCCGCCAGCGGTACGTCAGCGAGTACGGCGTCACCCTCGACGGCCTGCACAAACTGCATGGAGTGGACGTAGCTGACTACATGGAGTATGTCCATGCTGTGCCGCACTCCGAGTACATTGAGCCCAATCCCGCCCTCGACAGGATGCTGGGGCGCCTGCGTCCGCCCAAGGCGATCTTCACCAATGCAAGTCAAAGCCACGCGCGCCGGGTGCTGTCGGCGCTCGGAGTGTCACCATCCCATTTCGAATGTATATTCGATTTTGAGGCCGCAGGCTTCTGCCCCAAACCCGATCCGGAGGCATATCGCCGGATTCTGACGCGACTGGGCGCGAGAGGCGACCAGTGCGTGTTGGTGGAGGATAATCTGCGTAACCTGCAAACGGCCAAGTCAGTGTTTGGCATGACCACAGTACTGGTCCAGAAAGCTAGCCACGCGGATACATGCCACGACGACGCATCAATCCATGCCGACCGGGTGATCGACGATATCCTCCAGCTCGAACAGGTGCTGGGCGAAAGGTAACAGCTTCAGCATACGGCCTCTCAGCCCGGCTTTGATAGAGTTCGGCCCTACGCAACGCAAAGGCAACGACACAAGGACGATGACAATATAAAAATGATGTTGCATTGCATGAACATACAGTCTATAATCGGGGACATAGCCTACTACATACAGAAGGGGAGTCCCATTCAGAATGAAATGCAACATCAAAGGCCGTTACATCACAAGCCTCGTCGTCGCCTGCTTGTTGTCTATGACTATTATTGCATCCTCGGCCGCTGCTGCGGTGACGGACGCTGTGGCATCGAGCGCTAAGGCTGCAGCGATCAAGTTCGCGGAGAACAATAGGGGCATCACGGTGGACATCGCCAAGTCGCTTTGGGAGTATGCAGAGATTGGGCTGGATGAGTATAAGTCGTATGTCAAAGCACGTGATGTGCTCGCGGGCGCCGGTTTCGCGATCAAGCAGTCTGCGGCGGACATTCCCACTTGCCTCGTGGCCACCTGGGGTTCGGGCCAGCCAGTCCTGGGCATATATGAGGACATTGACGCTTTGCCTGGTGTTGGGCATGCGTGCGGTCATAATCTCAACACGGCAGCGGGTGTGGTGGCCGCCATGGCTATCAAGAGCGCCATGGAGTCGCACCAGATCCCGGGCACTGTCAAGGTGTTCATCAACCCCGCGGAGGAAGTGTGGGACGTGGCGCCTCTGGTCGCCGCTGCCGGGTACTATGACGATGTTGATGTTCTCCTGAGTTTCCATGCGGGAACGGAGAACACTTCCGAGTTCGGGAGCACGATGGCCATGGATCATGTGGAGTACAAGTTCAAAGGCAAAGCCGCGCACGCTTCGGCTGCTCCGGAGAAGGGTCTCAGTGCGCTGGACGCTGTGGAGATCATGAACATCGCTGTTAACTACCTGCGAGAGCACTTGATCCAGGAGATGAGGATACACTACGTGATTACCGACGGCGGAGCTGCTCCCAATATCGTTCCCGCCACCGCTGCCAGCCGCTACTTCATACGCGCGCCGAAGTACCCCGACGTAGCCTACGCCCGGAAGCGCATCGACGATTGCGCCCAGGCGGCTGCGCTCGCTACAGGCACTGAGCTCGAGATCGGGTTCAGTTCGGGAATATACAATAAGGTGCCCAGCAAATCGCTGGCGATGCTCGCGATAGATGCGATAGAGTCAGTTGGACCTCCCGAGTTCACCGATGACCAGATCGCGGAGATGAAGGCGCTCGGAATCGGCGGAATCCCGGAAAAGGACATCAAGGAGCCCACTGGCAGCCAGAGCTTCGGATCCAATCCCATTGGCGATGTGACGTGGAAGACGCCCAGCACTACCCTGGGGATAGCTACGTGGGCGCCCGGAACGGCCGGACACTCCATCGAGGCTGCTGCCCAGAGCGGAGGGGTGTACGGCTTCGAAGGCGCTGTACAAGCATCCAAGGCTCTTGCAGCGATGGGCATAGAGCTTCTGACCAACTCTGAGTCATTGGCCGCCGTGAAGGCGGAGTTCGCAAAGAGAATGAAGGGAATGCCGCCGTATGAAGGCAAGGCGATGATACCGGAGGTTGCTTACCCTGACGCGCCTGGGTTCACGGTGTCGGCAAGCGATGGTACGGTCAACGTTAAGGCAATCAAGACGGCTTTCGCCGAAGCCTCGGGCGACGTCATCGTCATCTCGTCTATGTATGGAGACGAGCTGGCCAGCTACACCGTGTCGGCTCAGGCGGCCGCGCAGCCGGAGTACGCCTTCAAGATCCGGGGCGGCATCGGCGCCGGCCAGCGCCTGAAGATCACGTTCATTGATGCGAGCGGCGACACCTGGTTCTACGGTTACGTACACGCTCAGTAGGGAAGCTACGGGTTCTCGCTCCATGCCCGGGCCGGGCGATCAGGTCAGTTGACTGATCCGCCTGGCCCGGGCCCGACTTCGCCCGGGCATGTGCCGGCTTCATGCAGACATGATCGCTTTCTGTAGAAGACCAGGGGCCAGGTGCAGGATAACCGGGCGATTGGGCGAAGAATTCAGAGCCGGCTACAACTGCAAATACAACCACAACGGGAGGCAGGCCGAAGTGAACGGCATTTTCGATATCATCGGGCCCATAATGGTAGGGCCATCGTCTTCGCATACTGCGGGCGCAGTGCGGCTGGGGCTGGCCGGACGCGCCATTGTGGGAGGTCAGCCGTCTCGGGCAGCTCTGACGCTGCACGGATCATTCGCGCAAACCTACAGAGGGCATGGCACTGATGTTGCTCTCGTTGCGGGCATCCTTGGAATGCGTCCGGATGACGAGCGCATCCCGGATTCGTTCCGCGTTGCCCGCGAGCAAGGCATGGAGTTCTCGTTTGCCGGCGCTGATCTGGGCGATGTTCACCCCAACAGCGTACTGATGGATCTTACGGGCCCCAATGGTTCCCGAACTACGGTGGGAGGCTCGTCGATCGGTGGCGGCAACATTCTGATAACGCGGATCGACCGGTTCAATGTCGACTTCACTGGAACGAGCCATGCTCTGATTGCGTCCTACCGCGATCAGCCTGGAGTGATAGCCAAGATCACCTCGCTTCTGGCAACCGAAGACATCAATATCGCCGCGATGCGAGTGTCGCGGGAAGGGCGTCATGGGCGAGCGCTTGCCATTATTGAGCTCGACCAGCCCGTGTCTTCTGAGGCTCGGGCACTGATTACACGGATCTCGGGCATCGACACTGTAATTGCGCTGCCGCCTGTGGTGTCGGCGTGAGCCGGACGGGAAGGGGAATGACCAGATGTACGTATCAATAGCTGAGTTGACTCACGCTGCAACATCCCGATCGTTATCAATCGGCGCGGCCGTGCGCGAGCAGGAAGCGCTGCACTCAGGCGAACCCCAGGATGCCCTCAACCGCAGGATGCAGGAGCGGCTGGCGGTCATGCGCGATTCGGTCGGACGAGGGCTTGCGGGCGTTCGGTCCAGAAGTGGATTGACCGGAGGAGACGCGCGACGGATGGCCCAGGCACGGACTGTGACCGCTGACGGCACGGCGAGCGGTGCTCCCATGCTCATCGGAGGAGAGCCGCTTGCCAGCGCGATTGCCTATGCGTTGGCTGTGGCTGAGGTGAACGCAGCGATGGGCCGCATCGTGGCTGCGCCCACTGCCGGATCATGCGGAGTGCTTCCCGGGGTGCTGTTCTCGGTGGGCGAGATCCGGGGCGCCGGCGATCCGGAGCTTGTAGATGCCCTATTCGCAGCAGGCGGCGTGGGCGCGGTCATTGCGCGCAGCAGCACGCTGGCTGGGGCAGCAGGCGGATGTCAGGCAGAATGCGGGGCGGCTGCGGCCATGGCGGCAGCTGCGGCGGTCCAGATCGCAGGCGGCACACCCGAGCAGTGTGCCAGCGGAGTGGCGCTGGCGTTCAAAGGACTTCTGGGTTTGGTGTGTGATCCCGTGGCTGGACTGGTAGAGGTTCCGTGCATAAAGCGAAACGCCACGTCAGTGGCGGTGGCGCTGGCCGCGGCGGACATGGCTCTAGCCGGTATCCGAAGCGTCATACCAGCCGACGAGGTGATCCAGGCCATGGGCGCCATTGGCCGGGAACTGCCGGTGTCGCTCAGGGAAACGGCCCTCGGCGGATTGGCTGTCACCCCCACCGGCAAGCGTATTGCCTCCGAGATCAACGCGGGACGCGACAGCGCGGCAGCGAGCAACGCACCGCAAGCAGCGGAAAGTGAGAAAGGCGACGATCCTGGGATCTAGCCCGCCATGACTTCGCCATCCAGCAAGCTCTGCTGGATCCGGCACTACTCAGGAACACCATCCGAAGCCATGCCCCCTACACTTCTTCAGGCGCGTTCGCCGCGCACAACGATGTGCGGCAGGACGCGCGCACTTGCATCATCCCGTATTCGTGCTGCCGTAGATTTGCCCTTGCTACTCCAAGGGGGTATAGGGTATAATTAGATGAGCCCGGGGTGGGCAGGGGAAATGGATGAACCCGGTGCAGAAACCCGCAATTAGCACTCCAGGTAGGAGGCTCCTGCACAGGGTAGAATCACAATGCCCACTGCCAGGTTGGCGCCATGGTTCGCAATAGTGCGGAGCGCTAGAATCGAAGGTGCACAAACCGCACTTCGGAAAGGAAGAGGAGACATGAAAAAAGCAGTATCGGTTCTTCTGCTCGCCGCAGCACTCTTCATCCTGGTTGGCTGGTCGCCCCAGCAGTCTGCAGCGAAAATCGGGCTTGGACACGTGACCTCCATCGCCAAATCCAAGGACCTTGTGGTAGGCAAGAATGGAAAAGTGACTCCCCCGGTTGCTCAGGTTGATACTACCATTGCTGCAGTGGCCTTCGACAAGGCAGGCAGGGTGATTGAGGTTACCATCGACACTGCCCAGACCAAGGTGAATTTCGATAAGGATCTCAAGGTCACTTCTGACCTGACCGCTGAGAACAAGACCAAGGTTGAGCTAGGCGACGGATACGGCATGCGGAAGGCTTCCTCAATCAAGAAGGAATGGTACGAGCAGATCGCTGCGCTTGAGAAATGGATGATCGGCAAGACCGTCGCTGAGATCAAGTCTCTAAAGGTGAAGCAGCGCGACGCTTCGCATCCCTCAGTTCCGGATGCTCCTGAACTCACCTCTACAGTGACTGTCACCGTTCAGGACTACATTGCCGCCGTTGAAGAGGCGTACAAGAATGCTGTTGCAGTCCCGGCGGGAGCCGTGAGACTTGGGCTCGGACACGAGATCTCGATTGCCAAGTCCAAGACTGCGACTGCGCAAGTCGACCTTACAATGGCCGCTAGCCTGTTCGACAAGGACGGCAAGGTCGTTCGAAGCATAATCGACACTGCCCAGACCAAGGTTCCATTCGGCAAGGACGGCAAGATCGCCGTGGACAAGGACGGCGAGTTCAAGACCAAGGTCGAGCTGGGCGAGGGCTATGGTATGCGCAAGGCTTCGTCGATAAAGAAGGAGTGGTACGAGCAGATCGCCGAGTTTGAGAAGTGGATGATCGGCAAGACTGTGGCGGATATCAAGTCCCTCAAAGTCAAGCAGCGTGACGCCTCGCATCCCGCTGTGCCTGATGCCCCTGAACTTACTTCTACCGTAACGGTATCCGTCGGTGACTACATCGCTGTCGTGACTGAGTCCTACGGTAACGCGAAGTAGACAGGGCAAATGCATATCGATCAAACACACGGCTGATTAGCAAACCTCCCCCGTTTGACACGGGGGAGGTTTGTGGCGATTCAGCGACTCAGCAATTCAGCGCCCGCTCTTGCGCTGAGGCAAGCGGGCCTGCTAGAATACCAATTGGTGATGCAAATGAAGGGTAGGACCGTAAGGCACATCACAGCAGTTGTGGCGGCGATCCTGCTAGTATCCGCGCTTGCCGGCTGCCAGAGGACGAGCAGCAGATACAGCAAGTACAGCGACAGCCTGTTTGACGTATTCAACACTCTGATAACAGTCGTGGCCTACACCCAGAGCGAGGAGGAGTTCAACTCGCATTTCGCGAAGATCCGCGCACGCTTTGAGCAGCTCCATCGGCTGTACGACATATACAACGACTATCAAGGCATGAAGAACGTCAAGACGATCAATGACAATGCGGGCGTGCAACCGGTCAAGGTAGACAAGGCAATAATCGACCTCCTGCTCTTCTCCAAAGACTGGTACAGATGTACAGGCGGCAAGACTAATGTGGCCATGGGGGCAGTGCTGCGGATATGGCATGACTATCGTGAGGAAGGGCAGAACGATCCTGGCAGCGCCAAGCTTCCACCGATGAAAGACCTGCTCGAGGCCGAGAAGCACACCGATATCGACAAAGTGATAATCGATGCCGAGAACGGCACCGTGTACCTAGCGGATCCCGAGATGAGCCTCGATGTCGGCGCGGTAGCAAAGGGCTATGCGACTGAGATTGTGGCACGGGAAATGGCGGAAGCTGGGCTCAAGTCAGCGCTGATAAGCTCGGGTGGCAATATCCGGGCAATCGGGAAACCCCTTGACGGAGTCCGTGAACGTTGGGGCGTGGGCATACAGAACCCCGACGAATCTATAGTGCCCGATGAACAGAACGTGCTGGACGTCATTTTCATCAACGACTCCTCGGTGGCAAGCAGTGGCGACTACATGAGGTACTACGTCGTCAATGGCAGAGTTCTTCATCACATCATCGACCCGGCGACACTCATGCCGGCTGACTACTACAGGGCAGTCACGGTGATGACCGGGCACGCAGGCGTTGCGGACTTCCTGTCGACGACTCTATTCCTGCTGCCGTATGAGCAAAGCCGGGCGCTTGCCGAGAGTCTTGACGGAGTTGAAGCCGTATGGGTCATGCCGGACGGGGAAGTGGAAGCCACCGATGGGATGAAGGCGATAATGAGGAGTCAGGGCGCGTCGGGCGCGAGCGTGCGGTAGAATAGAAGGCCATAGCCATTTAGAGCCTGCTCGGGTGCTCGAAATTGGGTCGGAGGGCTTGGCAAACCGAGCGGTCTCTGCTAGAATACATCAATAATAGCCGAATATCACAAAGGCGATGACCGAGAAAAAGTAGGAAATGGCGACAACCCAACAGAGAGTTCCCGGCTGGTGAGAGGGGCAGGGCTGCTGTTTCCGAATACATCCTGGTAGCTGCTCATCGAAAGGCGCGTCTGTGCCCGGTAGGCTGAGACGGGTTCACCCGTTATAGTGATAGAGTATAAGCGCAGCATTGCGCCGTACTTGAAAAGGCCGGCACCGCGAGGCGCCGGCGAACTGAGGTGGTACCACGGGATTTGGCGCTCGTCCTCTTGCACAAGCAGGGGGGCGGGCGCTTCTGCTTTCCCCCGCGACATGGGCGTACCGTCGCCAAAGGGCACGCCCCCAAGAAAACCCTTACAGAAGGAGCGTGTCACACATGGCAAACGTACGATTCTCCACAGGCGATAGCCTACCTCTGGAAATGCACAAGGTACGCATCGTGCAGAAACTCGACCTTCCTCCCATCGAGCGCAGGCTCGAAGCCATGGCGGAAGCAGGCAACAACACCTTCCTCCTGCAAAATCGCGATATCTTCCTGGACATGTTGACCGACAGCGGCGTCAATGCAATGAGCGATCAGCAGTTGGCGGCTATGATGGTCGCCGACGACAGCTACGCTGGCTCGGCAACCTTTACCAAGCTCGAGAACAAGCTGAACGAGCTGTTTGGCATGCCGCACTTCCTGCCCGCCCACCAAGGGCGCGCCTGTGAGCACATCATCGCGTCCACGCTGGTGAAGCCTGGTAGCATCGTGCCGATGAACTTCCACTTCACAACGACCAAAGCGCACATCATGCGAAAGGGCGGGACTGTAGTCGAACTTCTCATCGACGAGGGCTTGAAGACGACCAGTGAGTTCCCGTTCAAGGGCAATCTTGACGTGGGCAAGCTGCGGCATGTCATCGATGAGCACGGCGCAGACAGTATCCCGTTCGTGAGGCTGGAGGCGGGCACTAACCTCATCGGCGGGCAGCCCTTCTCTCTGCGTAATGCACGTGAAGTTGCGGAGGTATGTCGTGCCCATGGAATCCCGACTGTGCTGGATGCTAGCCTGTTGCAGGACAACTTGTACTTCATTAAGCAGCGTGAGTCGGCTTGCAGGGACATGAGCATTCGGGAGATCACTCGGGCACTGGCCGACGAAATGGATGTGATCTACTTCTCCGCCCGCAAACTGGGCTTTGCCAAGGGAGGCGGCATATGCGTGCGCGATGACGCGCTGCTTGCGAAGATGCGCGAGTTGATACCCTTGTTCGAGGGCTTCCTGACATACGGCGGCATGTCAGTGCGCGAGATGGAGGCGATCGTTGTTGGGCTGGACGAGACGATGGACGAGGATGTCATCTCCCAAGGACCGCAATTCATCCAGTTCATGACGGATGAGCTCGTGCGTGCCGGAATCCCGGTCGTCACTCCTGCCGGCGGGCTGGGCTGCCATTTGAACGCGATGGAGTTCCTGCCGCACGTACCGCAGTGCGAATACCCCGCGGGCGCGTTGGCGGCGGCCCTCTACATCGCAAGCGGCGTGCGCGGCATGGAACGCGGCACGATGAGCGAAGCGCGCGAGCCCGACGGCAGCGAGGCGCCATCACAGATGGAACTGCTGCGCCTCGCGATGCCCAGACGCGTGTTCACTCTCTCGCAGGTCAAGTACGCCATCGACCGCATCGTGTGGCTGCACGGCCACCGCGACCTGATCGGGGGGCTTGCCTTCACTGAGGAGCCCGCAGTTCTGCGCTTCTTCTTCGGAAGGCTAAGGCCCACGTCAGACTGGCAGGCTGAGCTCGCAAGAGCCTTCCGTGCAGACCTCGGCGATAGCCTGTAGGCGTGGCTTCAGTGCCTCTTGAGGCGCGTACATGCTGGAAAGCCCTGATCTGCCTGATGGTTTCGCTCACGTTGCGGCCTGCAGGTCAGGTTTGGCCACCGAAGGCCTTTGACATCCGGGCAGGAACTCCTTGTAAGGGCTCGCGTCATGTAGTGGTTCTGAGGAGGAGTTGCAGCGGTACAGTCGAAATTCGACACGCGGGAACCTCTCAGCCTCTCGTGGCGAACAGGCTTTGAGGCCGCGAAAGGAGGGCATAGCAATGGACAGCTACCAGGTCGTTTTTGACTTCTTCACGAAATCCGAAAAGCCGGTGAAGGCAGGCGAAGTTGCCGCCGCAACGGGTCTTGACAAGAAGGAAGTGGACAAGGCCATGTCCAAGCTCAAGAAGGAAGCGAAGATAGCGTCTCCGAAAGCCTGTTACTGGGAGATCAGCAAGTAGGTCGGGCCGGCAGGCTGGCTCTGAGGGCGGCACACGCCTTTCGGGTACTGATGGCGGAGACTGGCCGTACCGTCCATCGCCTGGAGGCGCCGACGCACGGGATTTCGGATGCCGCGCGCAAGATAGCCCGTTCGAGCCTTCGCCATGCTGCACTGGCCATTCGGCTAGACCCCGTCCTGCCCTCTTGGCCGTGGGAATCGGGCGCATGATGGCCTATCATGTCCAGTGTGGAGTCTTCTGCTCGATGGTGCGCAAGGAGTTGCGCGAATAGTGGCGCCAAGAAACCGGAAGAGGAGCGGGAATGGAGATACATACTGACCGAAGGCAAGGCGTCATGGAGAAGCTACGGGGGGCGATGAGCCTGTTTACCCCGGCTCTCCTGGTATTCATGGCGGGCATGATCCTGGCGAACATAGCGGGCGCGATGAACGGGTCGCTAATGCCGCTTTATGTTCAGTCACTGGGCGCCGACACCAAGCAGATCGGCCTGTTTTTCACCGTCTCCGCCATCGCGCCGCTGGTTCTGCAGATAGTTGGGGGCTTCGTATCCGATTCCATTGGCCGCCTGAAGGCTGTAGCTATTGGAAGCATCGCCGGCAGTATCGGATACGTACTCTACGCTGTTGCGCCATCGTGGAGTTGGCTGCTTCTGGGCCATGCAGTGTCGCGATTGGCCGGCTGTTTTGTGGCCCCGAGTTTCCAGGCGTTCATCGCGGAGCAGTCTACCGAGAAAACGCGGGCGCGGGTGTTTGCGGTCAGTGAGTCGGCATTCGCCGTGGTAGGAATCGTGGGTCCGCCCATAGGCGGATTCCTGTCGCAGCGGTACGGGTTCCGCCTGATGTTCATTGCAGCGGGAGCGCTGTACCTCGCGGCCACGGTCATTCGAATGGCAATGGCGCTCAGATCGCGCAATCAGTCGTCCAGCACGTACCACGCACCGCGGAAGATGACACTGGCGAACCTGAAGTCCAGCATGGGCGCCATGGTGGGGTTGGTCCTGGCAGGCGGGGTCATGACCTGGCTGTTCATGTCGGATAGCGTCAACGACATCGCCTTCAGCGTAGCGAACCATTTTGACCCAATCTACCAGTCGAACATGATTGGCATGAGCAACATACAGATCACCTGGGTGATCTCGGCGTTCTCCATTGTGAGGATGATTGCGCTGCCCTTCGGCGGTGTTTTCGCCGACAAGGCGGGCGAGAGGGCCGGCATATGCTTGGGCCATCTCCTATGCGGGCTGGGCGGGGCTCTGTTTCTGCTAGGGGCCGCGTATCCCCATTTCGTGCTGGTATCGGCGTTGTACGGACTCGGAGTGGCATTGCTGTCGCCCGCCTACAATTCGCTAATATCAAAGGAAGTTCCCATAGGCATCAGGGGGACTGCCTTCGGGCTGGTGTCAACTACTCTGGGCATAGCATCTCTTCCAGCGCCGTATATCGGCGGCCTGATGTGGGCCAAGTTCGGGCCGAAAGCTCCGTTCGTGCTGCCTCTTCTGGCCAGCCTGAGCATGGCCGCGATACTCTGGTTCAAACTGCCGGGGAAGCATGACAAGGCAGAACCGACCGCGGAGGCGCAGGCGCCACCGTTGCAGGCATAGCTATCGCTCAATTGAATCGATTCGTGATCGGCGGACAGGCGGGGCCAATTGGGTCCCGACCTGTCCGCATTGCTGTTGCCGATCGGAGGATTCTCTCGCTTTTTGCTCCCGGAGACCTCTGCAGGAGTACCTTCTCGTCCGCCGAATAGCAGCTGTGGCCACACACTGACTTTGCTTTGACAACGGCTGACACGACGCACGCAACTAGCATCCGTCCTGCCGCATCATCCAATGATCATCTACCACGGTGACACGCAGATCGAATACTTGGCCGATTTC
This sequence comes from Bacillota bacterium, assembly GCA_019136685.1. Taxonomy (GTDB): domain Bacteria; phylum Bacillota; class DTU025; order DTU025; family DTU025; genus UBA5389. The sequence continues at coordinate 50,798 of JAGVTS010000199.1, forward strand.
ACGCTGCATATCGAACGCGTGGGGAGGTGATGTACCCGGTCGCGCAGGGAACTACGGCGTCTCTGTGACGCACGGCGAGATGTGTGACGATTGAGCGGGCGATGCTTGCGGCGAACCTGCTAAGTGATTCTTTCAGGAGGGATCCAGATGAAGAGTTCCAGGTGGCTGAGGCTTATGGCCCTGAGCACCATGAGCATGCTGCTCATCGGGGCCGTGACTGTGTCCGCGGCTGTCGGCGGCAGGCTGGAGATATTTTCCTGGTGGGCCGGTGATGAGGGGCCCGCGCTCGAGGCGCTGATTAAGCTGTATGAGAAGAGCAATACGGGAACGAAAGTCGTGAACTCCACTGTGACCGGGGGATCCGGCGTCAACGCCAAAGCGGTTCTCAAGACCAGGATGCTGGGCGGCGATCCTCCCGATACGTTTCAGGTCCATGCCGGCCAGGAGTTGATCGGAACGTGGGTTGTGGCCGAGCGGATGGAGGATCTGACCTCGCTGTATGAGAAAGAGGGCTGGAGGCGGGTATTCCCTGAGGGTCTCCTCAAGCTGCTCAGCACTGACCGGGGCATATGGTCGGTGCCTGTGAACATCCACCGCTCCAACGTCATGTGGTATGTTCCCGGCAATCTCGCCAAGTGGGGTGTGAAGGCTCCGACCACGTGGGCGGAGTTCCTGGCGATAGCTCCCGCTCTGTCAGCCAAGGGAATCGTGCCGCTATCGCTCGGCGAGAACTGGACCGCCAACCACCTGTGGGAGAGTGTCGCCGTGGCGGTTTTGGGCCCCGAGAAGTGGGATGCCCTGTGGAACGGCAAGTTGTCTTTCAAGAGCCCGGAAGCTGTCGAGGTGTGGAAGGCGTTCGGCGAAATCCTTAAGTACACGAACACCGACGCACCGTCGCTATCGTGGCAGCAGGCCACCGACATGGTAGTGAGGGGGCAGGCGGCGTTCAACATCATGGGCGACTGGGCTGCGGGCTACATGGCAACCACCCTCAAGCTCAAGCCGGGCATCGACTTCGGATGGACGGCGTCGCCAGGCACTGGCGGGATGTTCATGATGTTGTCAGACTCCTTCGGGCTCCCGGTAGGCTGTGCAGCCAGAGAAAACGCGTTGGCATGGCTCAAGATGCTGGGCAGCAAGGAAGGACAGGATACCTTCAATCCGCTGAAGGGATCCATCAGCGCACGCACTGACTCGGATATGGGCAAGTATAACACGTACCTGCAGTCCGCTGCGAGGGACTGGAAGTCCAACGTAATTGCCGGTTCGTTGGCCCACGGCGTGGTGGCCAATGAGAGGTTCATGAACGACTTCGCGACGGTCATGGAGATCTTCCTTCAGAGCTGTAACGCCCAGGCTGCGGCCAACGCGGCTCAGGCTGTAGCGATTCAGTCCGGCATTGCATCCAGGTAGTGGGCCGGTCAGGGGGGCGGCCGGGGCGCCGGTCGCCCCCGCTCGGAGGTGGTAACGCGTGCACTCCAGGCGCGATGAACTCCTCGCCGTACTGGTCATCCTGCCATCCATCGTGCTGCTGGCGATATTCGTCTATGCATTCATAGGCCAGAGTATAAAGGCTTCGGTCACCGACTGGGGGCAGCGGGCGGCGCTATCGCTTAACCCCGAGATACATTACGTAGGGATGCAGAATTACAAAGACCTGTTCACAGGATTCTTGGGAATGCGGTTCCGTCAGGACCTGACCAGCATGATCTTCTTCACTGCGTTGTTTGTAGTGGTTGCGCTGGCGGTCGGACTCGGCCTCGCGACTCTAGTCGACCATCTCGTGTGGGGCGAGGCAGTGCTCAGAACCGTTTTCCTTTTTCCTATGTCTCTTTCGTTTGTGGTGACCGGGACAATATGGCGATGGCTTCTCCAACCTCGCGGCGGGATCAACCAGCTGCCCACGGTGGTCGGTTTGCCGGCCGGCCAGTTCCTCTGGCTTTCCAGCCGAGAGCAGCGTCTTGCGTTCGACTGGGCCGCTCTGCCTCACTACGGCTGCTGGATGCTGGCGATCGCACTGGGTGCGCTTGCCTGGACCAACTTCCGTCGCGCAAGGCCGGGCACGGCCCGCCGGCAGGCAGTCGCAACCGCAGCCCTTCTCGCGCTGGCTGTATCAGGTGTAGCCCGGCGACTGGCGATTCTTGACTTTCCCGAGATGCACGGGTTCAACGTAGCGATCTGGGGAGTAGTTATTGCAGCAGTGTGGCAGCAGTCGGGATACACCATGGCACTCTACCTGGCCGGGTTACGCACTATCCCCGACGAACTGCGCGAGGCGGCCCGGGTGGACGGCGCCAGCAGGTTTCAGATATACAGGTATGTAGAGCTTCCCATGCTTACTCCGATTACTGTGAGCGCAGTCGTGATTTTGGGCCACATCGCCCTGAAGATCTTCGACCTGATTTTCGCGATGGCAGGGCCTGATCATGCGCCAACCAGTGTGCCTGCGATAACCATGTTTCTCAAGACATTCCGGGGCAATGAATTCGCCGTAGGCTCGGCCATAGGCGTAGTTCTGCTGGTGCTAGTGTCGCTGCTGATCATCCCATACGTTTCCACGTCCTTTAGGGAAGGGGGAGATCAGTGATGCCGGCGAAAGGCGCGACCCGCGTATTCGTGCAAGCCCTGGCGCTCTTGTTGGCTGTGGTCTACCTAATACCGGTCTACATGACCATTGTTACTAGCCTGAAGTCGCCGGAGGAGATCAGTCACCTCCAGGCGTGGTCTCTGCCTGCCAGTGCGAATTGGGGCAGCTACTCGATAGCCTTTCGCCGGTTCGCTCCGTACCTCAAGAATAGCTTCGTGTTGGCTGCTGTGGCTACGCTGTTGTCCGCGTCCATGGGCGCTATCAATGGTTACGTGATGTCCAAGTACCCTTTCCCCGGATCGAGAGTGGTGATGCCCCTCATAGTGTTCGGAATGTTTATCCCGTACCAGTCTGTTTTGGTGCCGCTGTTCCAGTTCCTTCAGAAGACCAGGCTCTATGGAGGACTGCCGGGGCTGATTGTGGTTCATGTGGTATATGGGTTGCCCATAACCACGCTGCTCTTCCGTAGTTTCTATGCGGAGATCCCAGACGAGCTGCTCGGGGCGGCCAGAATAGACGGGGCCGGATTTGCAGGCATATTCCGCTACCTCATACTTCCCTTGTCCGGGCCCCCGTTCCTGGTGGTGGGGATATGGCAATTCACGCAGATATGGAACGAGTTTCTGTTCGCGGTCACGCTGGCCAGGCCGGACGCCCAGCCTATCACGGTCGCCCTCGCGAACCTCGCCGGCGGGCAGGCCGTGTCGTGGAACCTTCCCATGGCGGGCTCAGTTCTCGCCGCGCTGCCTACGGTAGCCATATACGTCCTGCTGGGTCGCTACTTCGTTCGAGGCTTGCTCGCCGGGGCCCTCAAGGGGTAGACGGCCGCAACCATGCCTGCAGCATGCCTCCGTCCGTATGCACTCCTTGCTATTCGTTGGATTCTCCCGTCGACGGCCGTTCGCCCTGCAGGATTCCGAATTCGGGTTAGCCAGTATTGCACGTCAGCATAGCGCGCAGATGCACAGGAGGCGCGGTTCAAGTGAGACGATGCCCAAAGCTACTCTGCTTGGTTGCGCTTCTGTTCTTCGCCGCGACAGCAAGCTTGTGGCCCTTGTCAGGTGCTAGAGCTGCAGTATCCACAGGCTTGACTCCAGGATATGGCGCCGGGCCGGCTGCGTCTACGCGTGCCGATCTTCCTGCCGACATCGCAGCACGGTTAGCGCTCATGTCCGAGCTCGTCACGGCGCCGGCCCCTCCCTGGCTCAACGTCGGCGCACGGTTGACCTACCGTGTGATGTCGGCCGCGGCCGCGGTTCACGTAATCGGCAGCGGCGGCACACTGGGCCGAATCTTCCCATTGCGCACGTGCCCGCAAACATGGGCGGGGTCGCCACTACGGCCGTAAGGTTAGGGTACGCGCAGCGTGAGTGTGTTTGACGAGACAACGGGCATATTGCTCTACAGGATCCAGGCCGAGGGCGCGCTGATACGCCTATGCGAGGCAGTCTGACATCGAACTTCGTGTCGATGAGGCAACTGGCCCCGGCGGGAGTATGTGTGAAATGGGAGATCTGCGTGAGCGGTCGCAAGAGGGTGTGAGCCAGTTCGGCACAGAAGTCCAGCTAACCGGGGTCTCTGGCAAATTAGGCGAATGGGCGCAAATGCCAGGACGCCTGCAGCTGAGATGCCGGATTGGGGTTCTGGGGCATCCTGTTCATTTCTGAACAGGTTTCTCGAGCAACCTGTTCAGATCCTGCCTGGTTTGACGGGGGCCATTTGTCTGAATTCGCGCCGGCAACGGCACCTCCTTTTTCTGGAGTCATACCGCAGTCAAATCCGCAGGCAAAAGCGGTTTACATAATATGGCCATGCGCGTCTATTATCCGAATGCGCGCCGGAAGGCCCTAGGGCCACCCATGATTCTACAATAAAACCCAAGAAAAACCAGAACCGCCCGCTCTTCTGCACCTACCGTGCAAAACCGGGCATAATCTGAACAGGTTCCGCCCAAAACCGTACACATTCCTTACAGGTTCGCTAACGCCCTGCTAAACGCGGTTTTGCCAAAAGACCTGCGCAAGGCCGCTTTCGACACCAGCCGGCGCCTTCGGGTGCAGACACCTCTCCCGCCCGAGTGGTTCGCTCCAGGAGCAAGATGCGCATCCTTTCCAGCGATGTCGGTAACGCACGTAGAACGGTATATGCGCTCAGAAACCACGAGAGTAGGGATTCTGGCTTTGGGGGTTCCGGGTCTACGGCCGGCTCAGGTAGAACACTGCCAACTGGGTGCGGTCGCGCAGCTCCAGTTTCTCGAGAATGACGCTGAGGTAGTTGCGCACCGTGCCCTCGCTGAGATACAGGGTTTCTGCGATCTCGCGGTTGCTCAGCCCTTTGGCTACGAGTTCGATGATGCCCCTCTCCTTGTCGGTGATGCCGCGTTCAGCCAGGTCAACCTGCTCGTCGCCGCGAAGCAGCCTTGGAAGCTTGGTGATGACTGCGTCCCCGAACACGCTTTGACCCGTGTGTACGGCTCGCAGGGCGGGAACTATACTCTCGAAGTCCTGCTTGAGGATGTAACCCTTCGCGCCCAGGCGGAGCGCCTGCACGATATACTCGTCATCGAGAAACGTTGTGAGGAAGAGTATCCGGGCATCCGGGGACTTGCCCAGGATGTGCCTGCAGGCCTCAAGCCCGGTCATGCGGTCCATTCGGATGTCCATCAGTAGCACATCCGGCTGAAGTTGCGCAAAGAGCGTTACTGCTTCATGGCCGTCATGGCCCATTCCGACGACCTTGATGTCTTCATTTGACTGTAGAATAGTCTTCAAAGACTGACATACCAGCCGGTCATCGTCGATGATCGCTACTCTCATGCAGACGTCCTCCTTTTGGAATCGACGCAAAGAGCCTGAACCCGCCCTGGCGTTCGATCAAGAGCTGCCCGCCCAGCGCGCCGACGCGGTCGGTCATGCTGCGCAGGCCCAGGCCGCCCAAGGGCTCGCCTGCGGTTTCGGAGCCATTGTCCTCCAGGATGAGCTGGTAAAGCGCCGGGTGCTCTACAAACCTCAAGGCTACCTGGGTTGCATTGGAATGACGGATGATGTTGCTCAACCCTTCTTTGGCTATGGCGATGAAGCAGTATGCGACTTCCTTCTCAGGCTGGCTCTCCAACCTGTAGTCAAGGCGGATCGGGCAGAATGTGAAGCCATGCGTCAAAGCTTCGATCTGGGTTCTCAAGTCAATGGACTCATCGTGCAAATCGTGGACACTGGCCCGGATGGTGTTCATGGCCTGCGACAGAGTATCCCGAACCACCGACAGGCTATGCCGTAGCTCGGCGTCTGCGACAGTGTCGGAACTGCGCTGGGCCGCCATAATCGCCCCGACTTGCAGTATCGACCGCGACAGCAGGTGCCCAACATGGTCGTGGATCTCGCGGGCGATTCGACTGCGCTCGCCCAGCATCGCCAATCGTATCTCATAGTCCTGCTTCTCTATCAGCTCCCTGTTCTTCTGCCTGAGCATTATGGTCAGCTCGTAGCTGCTGTCGCGCAGTTGCCTAAGTTCCGTCTGGCTGCGTTCCAGCGTAACCTGGCGATGCTTCAGCACATAAGCCGCCGCCATCAATACTGCCACAATCAGTGATGTATTCGCAGGAAGACTCGTGAAGCATGCCGCCAAGGCCGCCAGAGCGGTCAACGACCACCAGGCCTGCTTGAGTCCGAATGCATCGTAGTAGACCAGCGGAAGGAAGAAGCAGAAGCTGGGCCACACCGCGCTTGCCCCGGTATAGGCTGCAATGCTCGCCAGGCAAAACGTGTGCGACGGCAAGTAGCCGTTAAGCCCGCTGATTGTTATTGCAGCCAGCATCGCTATGACGACCGTCGCGTCGCCCGCCTTTTGTGGCAGCAGGGCGGCGCAGCACGCCCACATGAGGACTCTATCGACAATCGCGTTCATAGCTACGTCTCCTTTGGGATCAAGTCTATCACGCCTGGTTGTGACTGACAATTTGGGACTGACACTGACGGTGGGCAGCCGCGTGGCGGCACATGTAGTGACAACTGTCATCCACAGAACTGACCGGATTCACTTACTGCGCCCCGGTGCCGCAGGTAGAATGAAAGCACAACGAGATCGGGAGGAATCGTAATGCTCGTTAGGGTGCAGAACCTCGTGAAACGATACGGAAACCTGCTTGCCCTCGACCACTTCAGCATGGAGGTGGGCGAAGGCGAGATCCTTGGCCTTCTGGGCCCCAACGGATCGGGCAAGACCACCACAATCAATTGCATTCTGTCTCTCCTGGAATACGACAAGGGCGTTATTGAGGTGTTCGGCAAGGCGATGGCGCCAGATGCCTACGAAAGCAAGCGCAATATAGGCGTCGTGATGCAGAATGTGGCGGTCTTCCAGGAGCTCAGGGTGGACGAAAACATCGATTACTTCTGCGGCATGTATGTAAGCGATGCAAAAGCCCGCCGCCGGCTAGTCGATAAGGCTATTGACTTCGTGGGCCTGGGCGAGTTCCGGACGTTCTACCCCAAGAAGTTGTCGGGTGGACTACTGCGCCGGCTCAATATCGCTTGCGGTATAGCCCACGAACCGAAGCTGATTTTCTTGGATGAGCCCACGGTAGCTGTGGATCCCCAGAGCAGGAACAAGATACTGGAAGGCATCCGCGATCTGAACCGACAGGGCGCGACCGTGGTGTACACCTCGCACTACATGGAAGAGGTGGAACAGCTGTGCACCCGCATTGTGATCATGGATAAGGGCAAGACTCTGGCCATGGGCACCAAGGACGAACTTAAGGCGATGATCAATGACGGCGACACCGTCACCGTTGAACTGTACGCTCTTCAGCCCGATCACGTGGCCAACATACGGCAATTGCCTCATGTCACTCGCGCGGAGTACGCCGATAATCGTCTGGCCGTCCATTTCGACGGAGGCCAGCACAATCTGCTGACTCTACTCGACTATCTGAAATCGCGCGATCTCTCGTTTGGCCGGGTCTTTTCGGAACAGCCGACGCTCAACGACGTGTTCCTGGAGATCACCGGCAGGCAGCTGAGGGATTAGGGGGAGTGTGGGAAGGCATGTTCATGCACATATACAAGTATCGACTGAGATGTCTGGCGCGGGATAGAGAGATGGTCTTCTGGACCTTGATCTTTCCGCTGATCTTGGCCACTATGTTCCATTTCGCGTTTGACCAGCTTATGGGGAGGCAGGAGGCGTTCAGACCCATCAGAACCGCGGTAGTCGCGAGCGACGCCTATCGGCAGAATGTTGCCTTCCGACAGGCCCTAGACGCGCTATCTGGGCCGGGAGAGGGCCAGCTGATTGAGCTGACCGTGACCGATGACCGAGAGGCTCGCCGATTGCTCGCAGACGGCGCCGTGGCGGGCGTCATCACCGTGGGCGATCCCATCGGACTCACAGTCAGTCAATCGGGAATTGAGCAGAGCATACTGAAAGCCGTTCTCGATGAGTACGCACATAGATACGCAACAGTCACCGGCATCCTCGAGGAGCATCCGGCAGACCCAGGGGGACTCCTTTGGGAGCTAGGGCAGATGCGGAGCTACACACAACAGATCTCTTTCAGCAGCGCTGAGCCTGACACGACACTCAACTTCTTCTATGCCCTCATTGCTATGACCTGCCTTTACGGCGGTTTCTTGGGGCTGCGCAACACCACTGACGTGCAGGCAGACTTGTCCCCTCAGGGCGCGCGACGCAGTGTGGCGCCTACTCACAAACTCGGCGTTGTGCTGTACGACTCAGCGGCAGCGCTCACAATCAGCCTGGCGGAGGTGACGGTCCTGCTGGCGTATTTGATGCTTGCGCTACGCGTGAACTTCGGGAACCAGGTGTGGTATGTGCTGTTGACATCTCTGGCAGGCTGCATTGCTGGTGTATCGCTCGGCGCCTTTATCGGTACGTTTGTTCGCAAGAGCGAGAATGCAAAGACCGGAATCCTGATCGGGACGACCATGACTATGAGCTTCTTGGCGGGCTTGATGATTGACACCATGAAGCATACAATCGCACGCAAAGCACCGGTTCTATCCTACATCAACCCGGCAGCCCTGATCACCGACGCGTTCTACAGCCTGTACGTTTTCGCGAGCCATCGCCGGTTCTTCCTCAATATCGGTCTGTTGCTCCTGATATCGGGGGCCATGTGCACCCTGAGTTTTCTGCGCCTGAGGAGGGATAGATATGCAAGTCTTTAAGGCCTACTTCAAGGTGATGCGTGCCTCAGCGGGGGCGATATCCATCTACATCGCCATTTTCCTGGGGCTGTCGGTGGCGTTCTCCCTCGCAGAGGCGCCTCAGGAAGCTGAGCGCTTCGCCCAGACGAGGACACCCATCGCCGTGATCAACCGCGACGGAGATGCCTCGCTCGCGCAGGGGCTGGCGGGCTACCTTGCCGACACCAGTAGGGTAGTGCCCTATCCGGACGATCCGGAGAAACTCCAGGATGCGCTGTTCTTCCGCGATGTGGAGTACATCGCGATTATCCCGGCCGGTTTCTCTGCCGACTTCCTGTCCGGTCGCGACTGCGCCGTCCAGAATGTGACCGTATCGGGTTCCATCAGCAGCCGTTACGTGGATATGCGGATCGACAAGTACCTCAGGACCGCTCGCCTCCGCCATCAGTATGGCGGGGACCAGTCACAGGAGGAACTGGCGGCGACCGTCCGGGCCGATCTGGCACAGGAGACCCCGGTCACTGTCCTGTCGTCTTCAGCAACCAACGGCTCTGAGCGGGGATTCGTCTTCTATTACCGGTATTTCGCATATGCTGTGCTCGCTACTATCATGATGGGCGTGAGCTCGATTATGATGGCATTCAACAAGCCCGACCTCCGCAGGCGCAACCTGTGCGCTCCGATTCCGGCGCGCAGCGCTAATCTGCAACTGGCCGCCGGCCACACCATATTCGCACTGGTCTGCTGGTCGGTGTTAGTGCTTTGCAGTTTCGTTCTGTATGGCAGGAGCCTACTATCCTCCGGGCTGGTGTGGCTGTACTGCCTCAATACCCTGGCATTCACCGTCGTCAGCGCCAGCATAGGATTCCTCGTAGGCAGCTCGGTAAGGAGTACCGGCGCACAGGCCGGGGCGGTGAATGTGATCGCCAACGGCATGTGTTTCATCGGCGGGGTGTTCGTGCCGCAGTCGATCCTGAGCAAGAAGGTCCTGGATGTCGGACGGTTCTTGCCTGCCTATTGGTACGTGAAGGCTAACGATGCGATTTCGGGGCTTTCCCGGGCTACTGCCGGCGCCCTGCTGCCGATATACGGCGATGTCCTGATTCAGCTGGCGTTTGCTGCCGCAATCTTCGCGACAACCCTGCTCCTCACCAAAGAGCGGCAGGCGGAGTAGGAGAGGCGGAGGCTCCGCAATTTCGCATCCCGGACGGAGAACTTCGACCCAGGCTTGCGCGACCGTGAGGATGCTCTTGACAGGACAAACGAGTACTACCTGTGCATCCAGGCGAGCGCCATCCTGATGTCTACTGCCTCGGGTAATCGTCTGCGTCAGTCGCCGGAAATGCCCGAAGGTATCATCGCAGATCCGGCTGACTTCCTCGGCGGGTCGCTCATCTGCCAGGCAACTCCCATATCTCCCACATAGCATAATTGACATGAGGTAATGGGATACCTTGTCGAGGGCTCCCTCGAGGGAGGTGTTACAGTCCGATGACTGAAGGAACAGGAATGGACCTGTCGATCGTCGCCGGTTCGGGGGCATTCTCGCCCGAGAATCGCAAGGATTCGGATCTCGACCCTCTGACCATACTGAAGAACGCCGGGAAAAAACGAATAAGGATAGAAGAGTTCATCCGGGAAATCGAGATGAAGCACGATGACTTGGGAGGACTTGGCCCAGCAGCTCTTCAGGGAGCAGGGCCTTTCATGCGAGCTTTCACCGTATATCGTCACTCTGGCCTACTTGGGGAAAGCTTCGGTATGGAGGGAAGTTGTTGAGAAGTGAACAAGAGATGATGGACCTGATCCTTGGCGCCCGTATCCGAGACGCATGCGCGCTGCACAGAGGACAAGCTCACGATCGTGCTGCTGGACAAGGACGAAAGCCTTCCGGTACTGCCCCCGCCTACCGACGAGGACCACGGGGTAAAGCCGCCGTCCGCCCAAGCCTACGATGAATGCTGTAACGAGTTCTGGTGGGTCGCCCCCTACGTGGCGAAGGGCCTGTGGAGGTGCGAGATACTCTATGCCAAGTGGCATCTCGATAGCATCGCAAGGGAGATGCTCCTTACGATGCTGGAATGGGAGGCCGGCATAAGGACCGACTTCTCGGTGAGCATGGGCAAGTGTAGGAAGTACCTGCAGGCGCATCTGCCTGAAGAGAGATGGCAGGCTTTGCTGCTCACATACGCAGACGGTAGCCGCGAGGCCACATGGAATGCGCTGTTCGCAGCGTGCAACCTGTTTCGCGGGACGGCCAAGTTGGTGGGCGAGCACTTTGGTTACAGTTACTCCGACGAGGACGATCTGCGCGTGAGCGGTTCGGCGGAGCATGTTGCCGAACAGGAGTGATCGCGTGATCCGGTACGTCGACAGTCTTGATGGAATCCGCCTCGACATGCTACATGGCTTCTTCGAGGGCTGGCGCCGCTCGGTATCGCCCGAGGAGCACCTCGAGCTGCTACGAGGGAGCGACCACGTGGTGCTGGCGGTGGACGACGGCCTGAACGTGGTTTCAGATCTTGACTCTTGAAGCATCGAGATAGTCCGGACGATTATGACCGGCTGGGCATGGTCGTCCCTGCATATTCGGGAATTACCTTGGGCTGGACGACTAAATGGTCGACCAATGACATGGGCCCCCAACAGTTGTGGAGTTGGGACGCATGCACTCGGAACAATTGGAAACACGATGGAATCATCCGGAATTATCGTAGTGACATGTTGCCTTTCCCACACTAGAATTATAGATAGCAGATTGGCCAGCTGCAGTAAATAGCACATTGTGGGGGGCGAAACCATGAAAAAGCTTGTCATCGGTATTCTCGCGATGATCATGGTGTTGGCGATTGCTGGCGCCGCAAGCGCGCACGACAAATGGGTTGCGATCTCTGACGTAGAGCGCAAGCTCGAGGAGGCCGGGTACAAGTACGTTGGACATGTGGACATGCCGTCCGGGAAGGGTCTTCCCACGGTCTTGCTCGCCGGCGGACTGGACGTGGGCGACGAACTGTGCGGGTACGAGGTGACTTTCCTCAGTATTGGCAATCAGATATCCGGCGACGAACTAACCGCCAGACTGAAGAAACTGGATATTGAGATTGACAAGGCTCATAAACCCGTCATGTTCGAAGGGATAAATCAGATCACGATCACCATCCTCTACATGAAGATCGGCGAGAAGAACATTCCCATAGTGATTGTGCCTACGCCGAGCGGTGACTGGGCCCGGGAGATCAAGTAGTCTGGCGTCGACTCTCTGGACACGTCCTGACTAGGCAGGCCGTTCACTGAGTGTACATACGAGCGGTTAGCTATCTACCATGACTTGCTTGCTGCAGCAGGAATAAGGCCTGGAGGATCATGACCAATCGGGCATGGTCCTTCAGGCTGTGCTATTAGCTACGGAGCCATAGGAGCAGGTTAGCCTGGTTATCATTGACGCTCGCGAGCAGTTGAGTCCGGTATAATGCTGTAAAATGGCCTTTGAACTGCGACGATGGGTATGGAAAGGCCATCGATTCTCCGGTAGAATTGGAGTTGGTACCAACCAATTATCTACAGGAG
>JAGVTS010000060.1 GCA_019136685.1 Bacillota bacterium
CGTCACTTCCTTTCGCCGTTCTCGTACATGCCGACACGCGCCCTCGGTTGATATCGCGGGCGCTGATCACCTCATATGGCGTGGTATGGGGCTAACGTGAGGCAGCTGTGTTGATCTGGCAGGCCGCACACAGTGGGCGCTTGAACATGCGCGTGGAGAATTCGTAGTGGCCATAGGTGAGAGGAGCGCCGCACTCAGAACACGCCTCGTCTGGGACAGGCTCTGGGGCCTTACGCGATTGGATGGGCGCCAGAGTCGCTTCGCCCACGTGCCGCTGCGCTGGCGCAGGCGCATCAAGCTTGCACTTGAGGCCTGTGAAGGCTTCCAGGACGTGCACCTTGGCCCTGATGCAGGCGCACTCAACCGCTCTGGCCTGCGTCTCTCCAGAGCTTGATACGGCAGGCACTGAGGCTACTTCCCTGTAGATGGATCCGTCATCGGCCTCGAGAGTAGCTGAGCACACCGCATAGCCTGCCCGAGCACTCGGAAACCTCAGCACCGTCGTCTCGAGCCTCCTTAGGCCCAGGTCTTTCGCCTTCTTCAGGAGCGCCTCGTACGATAGTGTCTTGTTCTGATTTGGGATACCTTGCATAATCAAACCTCCTTTTATAGCTTCATGGTTCACAGGGGTGGGGCATTGAACTAGTCCGCCGGGCATGCACGCTCGACTACCTGGGCAGAGGATATGTGGAGGTATCAGTGGTCACAACGTGCCCTTCCGCTTCAGACAGGTGGACGGAGGCGGAGTGTGTGCCGTGCCGGCCATGGGACGCATGTCGTGGCATCCAGCCTGGGCTGGCGCACGGATAGGTAGATGAGAGGGGGTGGGCTCGTTAGGATTGCTGGAATTGACCCATTACCATAGGAACCCCTTGAAGAAACATCCGTGATTTCGTGCATATATGGGGCTGCGTCATCCCGAAGGGTTGTCGAATCGCGTGGGACTGGCGGTTGTTGGCATTACCTGCTCATAAGCAGAGAAACGGCCCTCCAGAAGGCTCTGGAAGGCCCGTAGAATTGTTGGGTAGGGTGATCCCAGACATCGCCGTACTACTGGGATCCTGGCGCGTGGTATGCAGCTGCGGGCCCAGTGCCGTCAATGGAGAAGCTTTTCTGTTCCTTCGCTGATGGTCTCTCTGGCGATACGCTCGCATAGGGCAACTGCTTCCTGCTCGGTCATAAGATTGTCGATGGTCAGTTCCGAAAGGATTCTTCTGGCGAAGGCATCTGCTTCAGCCGCGCTCGCGCCGTCAGCGATCCCCAGTTCTCAGAGAAGGATCCAGCATGCCGCCATCCATTTACATGCCGCTATGTCGGTCCGCGCCCGCCACATCCAGCAGCCATCGACCTCACTTGGCCGTGTCAGCGCCCATGTCGATTTGGATGACCTTGTGGTCGCCCTCGCCGATCCGCTCCGTGCTTTCCTCGTAAGGGCCCATCCCGACGCTTACTCCGCGGAGCTCCGCAACCCGTTCCAGCCACTTGAAGCGTTCACGCGCTACCCTGGCCCAGTCGCTCATGAGTCCATCACCCTGGTCATCACGATCACATAGCTGTGATCCGCTCCAGTCTCGCCGAGCCAGCGAGTTTCATACAGGTACTGACGCTTGATCTTCCTATCTCGCATCTATGGACAGCTTGCCTCTGCACACCTTTCCACCCGGTGTTCTGCTTCGTCTGGCTTCGCGAACGCCCTGACCACTTATCCAGGAACACACCAGATGGACGATTATTCTGCACCAAGAGAGACATCCGCCATGGTGGAATTCTCGCCGGCGCCGCCGGGTGCCAGCTGGGGACTCGCGAACGTGGTCAAGCCTCGTCAAGTACTAGTTCCATGAGTGTCCAGAGATGTCGGGCACCCACGATATCGCCGGACGCATAGAAACCATGGGGAACGCTGCATCTGGCGAGGTGAGGAAGCGTGCGTCTCCCGCCAGCGCGAACAGGGGCTCGAAGTGCCGAATGCGCACTGCTTCTCTCTCCGGCTTTCCCCCGTAACCACGGTGACTCGTGCATTCATGTCAACTTCGTCAATGTGCTTCAGCCGCCTCCGAGGGCCTCAGGACATATCGATATGGAGCAACCACGAGCCCATCATGCTCCGCAGGATTGCGGTAATTGCGTATTTCGGTCACTGCAAGGCTATCGACTCCATCTAGAACCACGACGATCAGCATGTAGTCGTTTTGCTTCTGGGAAGCGCACTTCATCTCGTTGACTGTGAACTCCACGGCCCATTCGGCTACAGTAGTGGACTTAACCTCGACAGAGAGCTCCTCGGGGCCACTTGCGGCAAGCAGGTCGTATCCAAGATTCCTTGCGGATACGTCCGACACGAAAAATCCGTGGCCCTCTAGCCACTCGGTCGCCGCGGCCATCCCGGAGAGCTCCACTCGTTTCCGTTCTTCTGGCGTCAGCCGATAGCGAAAGCCATGGGTTGATAGCTTCCCTTCGGATTCTGAACCAAGTGCCTCCGCCGCAGCCGACTTCTCCAGACCTAATCTCAGCGTTTCCACTTCGCCGGCGTACCTCAGCAGTTGCTCGAAAGTCTCAGGAAGCAACCGAGCCGGCTCTCCGAGCATTATGCCGAGTGGGATCATCGCTACAACGATGAACTCTACTCCCTTCCATTTGATGACTCTAGCACCAAGCCTCTCGATAAGCAGCTGGACTCGAGCATCAAAGTCATCGCCAGCCGAGTCTTTGGTCGTCCTTGTGCCCTTCTTCATTCTGGTAATGGCGCCTCTGCCCGCTTTTCTCGTGCTCTTGACCAAGAGTACCGTGTCGCCGTCAACCAGACAGTCGCCCAACTCGAGCTGGGCAAATCGCGGATTGAGCGCGGGGTGATTGGATCCCAGGACCAGGTGTACAGCATCCAGCCGAGAGCCTGATGACCAACTACATACCTGCAGATTCAGAGACGCGTCCCTGCCCTGGTACAAAAGGGGGTAGACACCGTCTGGCCCACGAAAATCTCGCCCCTCGCTATCCCATTCCCAGTCAACGATCTCCGTGATCTGCATTGCCATGGGGACCTCTGGAAAGGCCAGCCGGATCGGACGTCGCAATGACGTTTCCAATAGGAACTTCTTGATCTGATCTGCTTCATCCTGAGTCAGCTCGCGCATAACGGCAGAGTCACCTCCTTCCAAGCTCAGTCTCTGCGGTTTGAGAGCATGTCCGCTGTGCAGGCATAGGCCGTCAGCTCACCTTGACCTCTGCTTCAGACTCGCCAGCACTGAGTCGATCGTAATCTTGCTCTTCCGCTGTTTCAGGGCATCGGCGGCGCGTCTCGCGGTATCTCGCGCGGCCCACAGGTGCACGACTGGCACCGCCACAGGATTACTATCAGACACGTCCAGGGGCCCAGGATCGAACATCAGGTATCGGCTAATCTCCTTGAGCCTGCTCCGCGGTATCCCCGATAGGTACATTCTCTCAAGAGTCATCAGTCGCTCCTCAAGATCGGCATCCGCTCGCCAAAACTCGGTCTGCCCATCGGTACGCCTTCGCTCGCGAAGGTAAGTCTCGATCAGAAGATGGTTGAGCTCCCGGTTGGCTTCCGCGGCGCGTCGGTTGGCGTCGGCTATCGTTTCGGCACTACGACACAGAGCATACTCCTCGTCGGCAATCCTCTGTAGCTCACGCCTACATGCCTCCTCAGTCTGGTCGGTTACAGCTGATCGGGTATCGATCTCAATCGCCTGCAACTGCTTCCATGAGGTTATGAGCCTGGAACTTATCGCGCCGGCAGCATCTCTGCAGTTCACGATGTATCCGACGACCTGCACGCCGTCTAGTCTATCGGGGGCCACGGAGATTCTGCGTATACAGCTGGGCAGCTCAAACTGCCCCATGTGATCCATTAGTCTATCGAAGACCTCGTCTCCATAAGTCGCGAAGTGCAGCCTCGGCCCTCCATCGGCAATCCCCTCGTCATACAGCTCCCTGGATGTCGTGAGCCTCGTGCCACGGGGGATGCCCGGCACATGCCCGACCTCCAAGTACTCGCCGTGGTGGGCTTCGGTCCTCCTACATCCCAGCTGCTTCAGGTATGCCGAAGACTGGAGCGCCTGCCACACGTCCGCAAGCGTCACCGGGATCTGATCATCAGTCGTCCTGCCCATTCGGTTGTAAAGCTCGTAGAGCTCGCGCGGAGCCGTCTCGAGCCTCGCCCGCTGCGCCTTCTCGTCGGCGATCCTCTTGCAGCACCGTTCGTAAAGCTCGTCCTCTGTGAGACTGCCGTCAGCCAATTCGGCAAACTCCCTTTCCTCAACAGGGAGCAGGCTGATCTGTTGCGCGCCGACGACAAGGCCTGCGCTGGCCAGGCGCGACAGCAGGCGGCCATACACGGTCTCTTCGGCTGTGCCCACATAGAACAGGTTGAGCACGTAGACCACACTATGCTTCTGCCCGATCCGGTCGATCCTGCCTATGCGCTGCTCCAACTTCATCGGGTTCCAGCCCATATCGAAATTGACCAGTAGGTCGGCGACCTGAAGGTTCACGCCTTCAGCGGCTGCATCCGTGCAGACCAAGACGTCTATTTCCCCACGTAAGAACCGTTCCTTGACGTCCTCTCGGTTGGTCTGGACCATTTGGGCGCGTTCAGGATCGAAGTATTCACAGCACTTGCCTGAATAGCATCCCAGAAGAATCCCGGGCCTACGGCTTTGCAGCCAAGCGGCGATATCCGCGAGCGTATCGTAGAACCTGGTGAATATGACGGTCTGCCTGATCCGCCCCGATATCGGACCAGAGCGGCTGTCCAACTCCCTAAGCAGGCGCTCCATCTTGGTCGATGGCCGGCCAAGGTCGCCGATCGTCTCCAGCAGCTCTTCGAGTTTCATCCGTTCCCATTCGAGGTCCTCCGGAGACCTACCCTTAAGGTAACGCTTGACCTCTGCGTCGTCGCGCTCCTCGTCGTAATCCTCCTGCTCTTCTGGATCGCCATCGCCAATGCCCACATTGTCGGCGTCATGCTGCATGGTCTCTCTGACCTTGTCCAGCCTGCGCTGGGCCGTTTCACGCAATGCGAAAAGGCTCGATGCGAATCGAAGCCTGAAGAAGCTCAGCACGAACCCTGTCGAGAGTTGCCTGCTGTCTCCGTTGCTGTGCTCGGCTATCTGACGGGCAAGCCCGCGGCAATACTCCTCAAGCATGCCGTAGACGCGCCTCTCATGGTCGTTCATCGTTAGGGCCGGCAACTCCCTGATCACGCGCCTCGGTAGATTCTGTGTGAGCCTACCCTCGCTGCGGTAGATTTCCAGCAGCGGACGAGTGTGCCTCATCATGACCCTAGATAAGGGCCCCGCACCGAAAAGGAATCGTGCCAGTAAGCTATGGTCGTCGCTTCTGATTCTGCCTTCGTTCAGCCATTCATCGATCTTATCCATGTTTCGCCGAGAGCCCAGCGATTCCCTCAGCATTGTCCAGTAGGGCGGGTCTTCCCACCCGATGGCTTTGGCCGCTCTACGGGCGAATTCGAAGTACGTGCGCGTTAGCTGACTGCCGCTTTGCACCCTGGCAAGAATGTCGTAATACTGATCGTTCAGGGTGGGGTCGTACTGAAATGCGCCAACGCGGTCGGTCACGGCTATCAGGTCGTGGACCTCGATTGGATGCAACTGCATAGGTGTAGCCGTGGCCATCCATAGGCATTTGGCTTTCTTTCGCAAAACGTCGTGCACTACGCTGTAGAGCTTGGTGGGGTCGGCCTTCGCGGCGGCGCCGGCAGTGGGGTTACTTCGCCTGGCGGCGTGGGCTTCGTCCAGCAGCGCAATGTCGAAAGGCTGTGCTTGCTCCAGCGCGGCGATGCGCTGGTCTCGGGCCATCAGGTCGGCCGAAACTATGGTCAGGTCTGGTTCATAGATAGTGGCTGCCTGCACCTTCTCAGGCTCCTGACTGCCCGGCACAATCCACTCATGGGCGGCAGCCGCTCCACCTGTCACCCTTCCGAAATCCAGAAGGGTCTTGGACCACATTTGCCGCTGCCATTGGGCGGTGAGCCCGGCAGGCGCCGCGACTAGTATGCGTTTCGCGATCCCCGATAGGTACAGCCCTCTGAAGGCAAGCGCCGCTTCAATCGTCTTGCCGAGCCCGACCTCGTCGCACAGAAGATACGAGAAGGGCCACGTCTCCACCAGACGATTTGCCACAATCGCCTGATGGGGCCACGGTTCCACAGGAGCGGTGTGAACACCCACGAGCCTCCCTTTGGGCAGACGAGGGCCATCTCGTACCAACGCGAATCTCAGGAGTTCCGCTGCATCGGGCAATCTTGTAGCTGTGGCTGAGGTTCCGTCCACCTCCACTGGGCGAGGGCAGGCAGACCCTATAGAAACCAACCTGGCACGAACCGCTTCAGGCAGGCTCATCACCTTGATGTATGGATTCCTGCCCTCCCACATGTATTGGAAATCCGCTTCAGCAGTATCCGCGCGCTCGCGGCTGCGTCGGTCCCACCAGTCGCAATGGATGTCAAGGCTCTCGGCGTTGAGCTGAAGGGCGGTTCGTGACTCGTTGAGGCTGCCGCTGGCATACAGACGGTTACCCCATTCGTCTGTCATCACCAGCCATTTCTCGTGAACGTACCCATCTTCGGAAGACTCATATGGAATGGGCTTACCCGTGTCTGCATTAACCCTGAACGCGACGCGAACCTCCAGAAAACCCCGGCCTACCATCCATCCGAGCAGGCCCACTCCTTTCTGCACGTTCTGCGGCCAGTCGCGTGCGTAATCCAGCTCTTCGCTGAGCTTGCGTTCCAGACGTTCCGCGTCGCCTGCCAGGATTGCCAGCGCATCAGCTTCGTCCAGGTCAGCACCGACGATCATGCGCATCCTACCGTCGCGGTTCACAAGAGACGAGAATCCCATGGACGCTGCCGCAAGAGACGAGCTTCTGAAGTAGCCGGCCACCCTGTCGTAGCGACTGGCGAGGCTCAGGGCAGGTATGTAGAAATCGTGCAGCATGTCGGCGGGCCTGCCGTGCGACCGACTGTACGAGGTTCGGTATTGCGTGGGCCATTCCCGCGATATCAGCCCCTTGCCGATTCCACGATCCCCTGCCGCGTCTGCCAAGCCTACCCCTCCATCTGCCCAAGGCCAAACAGAATAGCCTGCGCTTCTCTGCGGATCTTGTCATCTGAGGCCTTGGATGCCCATACTCGCAAGATATCAATGATCACACCGCCAGCCCCTGGAGCGTTAGCATCGAGATATGCTCTGGCCACAGGTATGTCGCCCTCGCGATATGAGATGATCAACCCGTGCAGCACGTCCCACATCGTGAGGGGCTTTTTCAGACGACGTGCGATCCGTTCCTCTGGCCGCGCCAACCTCAGCTTGGAGCCTTTTCGGACAAACGGCGCGTAATAGCCAGGCTCGTCCTCCCAGCTGGTCACTAACGCTCTGCGTTTCTTCTCAGCGGCAATACCTACGACCCTAGCTCCAGACGGGTCATAGCCACGGTCCCTGTTTTCCAGTGCAGTGCCCAGAGATCTTGACATGTTCAGCGCCTCATCGTAGTCGAAACTGGCAAGGCCAAACACGCCGTATGCTGTGAGTGCCATTGCGGATTCCGCGTCAAGGTCGCCTATCTTGATGCGGCCTCTGGTAAGGCGGGAGATCTGATGCTGGTTGACGACGAGACTGGCTTCCTCCATGGCCTTTGCGGGACTGACCAGGTCGTCGCCGTCTATGACCGGCCATGACTCAGACAGCGCTCCAAGGGCCCTGCCGTAGCTGGCGACCATCTCGTCTACGGGATTGAGCTTTAGGCTCTCCATTTCGGCCAGACCATCTCGCACAGCCTCCCTGACCTGCTGGAGAACCCCGCTGCCGTCCATGCCTACCCACATAGAAGGTATGCGCTCCTCATCGGGCCTTTTCCGGCAGCTGAGGAATATGGAGCTGGCCGCGGCTGCCATGTCCTTTTGGTGCATAGATGCCGCGAATTCTGATTCGACTGGAACTGAGGAGGTGATGATCCAGCCAGTGTCTATCAGCGAACGCGTGAGCGCTTCCCATGCATCCACTGACTTGTGAGTAAACATCACCGTCATAACCCCGTTCGGCTTGAGCACGCGCCTGCATTCGGCAAAAATCTCCGCCATAAGCCTCTCGTATTCTGCAGCAGCCTCCTTTCTCGAACCGTCGCGCACAGGGTTAGCCACTGCTTCGTCGGTCTTGTCGGTGAGCCTGCGACGGAACCAGTCAGGGTACAAGTCGCCCAGCGTTCTGCGCTGCCAGACATAGAAGTAGTCGGATAGCTCTCCGTACTGCACGTTGTCATAGTATGGAGGATCGATGCACACCAGATCCACGGACTCGCTGGCCATATCCATGTTGGCTGCAGTCCCGCACATCACCTTCACGGGTGGCTCCGCGCCCGCCAGGCGCTCCCTGACAGGCTCAAGAAGCTCAGCTATGCCTTTGTAGGCGTCGACTACTTGAGAAAGCCCCCACGCCGCACCTGAATTTGGGCCAGTGAACACCATCTCGCCGAACGTCCATTTGATCGAGTAATCATGGCGGCCAAACGTCCCTGTCACTATGGCCCTCTGCGGTACCCAACGCGTCTGCTTGCTGTTGTAGTCCAGTCCCTTGTCTATCGCGAACTGAAGATACGTGACAACTGCTCTGCCACGCTCAGGCCCCAGCGCCTTGATGATCTCTGGTTTCAGCTTGATGAGTTCCTCGATGAGAATGAGATGCCCCAGAAGTTGGCGCGGCGTGAACATGTCGCACCAGCGGGTCATGCCAATCGAGAGAGGCTCTCTCGTCTTCTGCCCAACAGGAATACGCTCGGTAGGTATGAGGCCCTGTCGATCCCATTCATCCCAGCGCTCTTTCAGCATGCGCTCTGCGTGCTCCAGCGCCTGAAGATCTGCTTCGTTCGGCGGGCGATAGAACAGGGTTTTCTCGGTTCTCACCTGGCCTGCGCGAGCGCCGCTCTTGAAGCGTGCAGGTTGACCCTTCGAGTCAAGCTTGGGTTGCTCTCGCACGGCCGCGATACAGTAGAGCCTATCGCGCCATACTCCGTGAGGAGACTCGCCTCTGGCCTGCTTCTTTATCTCGGCGGAGGATATCGCTTGCCCGCAGTGAACGCACATTCCCTTGCCCAGGCGAACGGTAGCGAAGTCGGGATCCTCGCCCCCGGGTCCCTTTCCATGAGCCACTCTATATGTCTCGAATCGCACCTTGCCGTTTTTGGAGCTGCCGTCAGTAACAATGCGCACGGCCCACTGGTCTCCGCTCTTCGAGAGCCAGCAGGTATTCAGAAGAGGGACCTCTCCGCCGCAGTGGGGGCAGGTGACCTGCCTAACGTATATGTAGTTCTTGGTGCTTTCTCCGTCTGCACAGTGTCCACTGAAGGCTTCTGATGAAATCGAATCCAGCACTCTGATCAACTGATGGCCCCAGTGCTCGATATCCCCTGCTAGATCCGCTCCATATCGTATCGGGTAGTCCAAGGTAGCGTTGAGGATCACTGCGGCAACTGGGTTGAGATCATTGGCGATTGTTCTATATCCCAACCTCAGTGCCTCGAACGGTATTGAGCCGCCTCCTGCGGTTGAATCAAGTACAGTAGACTCGAAGCTACGCATGT
>JAGVTS010000201.1 GCA_019136685.1 Bacillota bacterium
TCGGGCCACGATCGGGCCGCCGCGCCAGGCGACGCGGAGGACGAGGCCGGCGGCATCGGCGGCCTGCGCGTGTGCGGGAGGGTGGATAGAATCGATGTTGGGCCTGACGGCGCTTTGGCCATATACGACTACAAGTCCGGCCGCAGCGCGAACCTGCCTAAGTTCACCGAGATCAAGGAAGCCGACGAGGTCCAGCTCGGAGTGTACGTGTTGGCTGTGGAGCGGCTGCTAGCATCCTCGTCGCAGCCCGTGGCGGGCGCTTGGTACTACAGCCTGCGCGACAGTAGCATGGCGTCGGGAGTATGGCGCGAGGAGTATCATGACCGGTTCGCCGCGGAGCGAAGGCGGGGCGGTAAGCTTTCCGGCGAGGAATGGAGGGAATACGTCGGCCGAGTGCGGGCTCGAGCGCTCGAGGTGGCGGGAAGGGCCGCTGCGGGCGAATTCCACATCGCGCCTCGCAAACCGTCTAGCTGCGCTTGGTGCGACTACCGCCGTGTATGCCAAGTGTACATGAGGGCGACGGCGATACCAGCACGGGAGGTGATTGCCGTGGCTAGCTACACTCCCGAGCAGGAGCAGGCCATATTCGACCTCGATCATAGCCTGGTAGTTACGGCCGGCGCGGGGTCGGGCAAGACCCGGGTTCTAGTGGGAAGATATGTGAACATCCTGGAGCAGCAGGCTGCCGACATCGATGAAGTGATAGCCATAACCTTCACGGAAAAAGCCGCGAACGAGATGAAGGGCCGGGCATGGGAGGAGATCATAAAGCGAGAGAAGAAGGCCGGTTCTCCCGAGGAGGCCCGAAGGTGGAGGGAGCTTGCGCGGAAGGCTATATCGGCGCGCATCGGCACGATCGACTCCTTCTGCGCGCAACTCGTGAGGGAATACCCCATCGAGGCAGGTGTGGACCCGGAGTTCGCCATCATGGACGAACTCGACACACGCCGGGCCATGTATGCATCCGCGCGTTCAGCCGTCGACAAGATGCTCCAGCGCAAGGACCCCTACATGACCGCTCTTGTGGTAGACAAGGGGTTTGGGGTTGTGGCGGAGGCTCTTTGCCGCGTTTTCGAGAAGCTGCGCATGACCGGCAAGCCGTTCGACGAGTGCCTGGGCATCACCATGGCGAGCCTGGACCGGTCGGAGGCCGCGGCGGAGCAGGCGCTGACCGACCTGAAGTTTGTCCTGCTTGCGGCGGCTGAAAGCAGGGGCGTGCCGGTGAACGTTGACCATCTGAAGCTGGATCCTGTGCAACCGTGCGGCCCAGAGCTTCTTGACGTGTCGGGGTTGATGCTCAAGATCGATGCGGTCGCGGCCGGGCTCAAACTGAAGAAGCGGTCGGATGAGCAGAAAGAGATAGACGAGCTCAAGGCGGTCCTGCAGGAGTGCTTGCGAGACAGGTTCGCACGCGAAGGTGTGTGTGCGGTGGTGGACGCATGCAAGTTGATGGACGAGGAGTATCGGGCTCAGCGCGGCAACGGCGCCATGATGGACTTCACCGGTATCGAGCTTGCCGCCAGAGATCTACTGCGCGACACCCCGGCCGGAGCGGCGTGCCGCAGCAGGTTCAAGTTTGTGCTTGTCGACGAGTACCAGGATACCAACAGGTTACAGGACGAAATCGTATCGCTGATCACAGGCGAGCCCTACGGCAACAGGCGGTTTGTCGTGGGCGACCCCAAGCAGTCGATATATAGGTTCCGCGGCGCGGTCGTGGAGGTATTTGAAGAGGCATTGCGGGCTGCCATGGGCGATGCTGCGGGGCCTGCCGGCAAGTGTGGATGTGTGGAACTGGGGACCAATTTCCGCTCGGTCGGTCCGCTTGTCGATGTTACGAATGCGCTTTTCGCCGAGATCTTGGGGCCGGAGCGGTTTTCGCCTGCCAAGTGGCACAGGGCGGCGCCGAGCGCCGACACTCCCCGGGCCGAGCTGATGCTGGTGCGTCTGGAAGGCAAGGAGAGGGGCCCTAAGGGCGAACTCGAGGCGGAGGCTGTCGCCCGGCGAATTGCGGATATGGTGCAGAATGAGGAGAGACTGGTGTGCGTGACCATTGCCGGGGCAGACGGCCCGATGGCGGCGGCGCGCCCGGTGAGATATGGGGATGTCGCAGTGCTGCTCAGGGCGACGACTCGCGTGAAAGAGTTCGAAGCGGCTCTGTCGAGGCATGTGATTCCGTACTACGTGGTGGGAGGCACCGGGTTCTACGGAAGGCCTGAGGTGATCTGGCTGGTTGATCTGCTCAGGGCTGTCGACGACAGATCGGACGTCACATCGCTCGCCGCAGTCCTGCGCTCGCCGGTGTTCGGGCTCTCCGATGAGAGCCTGCTCAGGCTGAAGATGGCTGCGGGCAGTCTGGACAGAGCGGTATGGGACGCGGAGGCGGAATCGGACCCTGCCGGCATGACAGGCCCGACCGATGCGCCAGACGATTGCGGGCTGGCAGGCGCTGAACTGGCCAAGTTCCGACGGGCGCGCACCTGTCTACGCACACTTGGGGCTGC
>JAGVTS010000225.1 GCA_019136685.1 Bacillota bacterium
CATAATCCACCCCTGTACGAATATAGATCTAGCAAACGACAGGGGGGAGGCCGGACGCCAGATGAGGGAGTATATCCGCCGGCGCGTCCTCGAGATAACCGACCACATGCTGGAAACCAGGGCGACTGTGCGTCAGACGGCGCGCCTGTTCAACGTGAGCAAGAGTACAGTCCATAAGGACGTGACTGAGAGGCTTCCCTCGATCAGCAAGCAATTGGCGAGAAAAGTCAAGAAAATTCTGGACCAGAACAAGGCTGAGAGGCACATAAGGGGTGGTGAGGCCACGCGAAGGAAGTATCGTGCGAGTGGTAGAGCGTGATTGCTTGATCGGTAGCGCGACTTGGGTGCGCGTGGAAGGTAGGGTGAGCCATGGTCTGGTCCTACGCTGATATCGGAATCGATCTCGGCACCGATAGAGTGCGGGCTGTAGTGCGCGGCAGGGGCGTTGTCATCGATGAGCCCTCTGCCGTCGCTGTTCATAGGCAAACTGGTCAGTTTGTCGCTGCTGGTCATCAGGCAGAGGAACTGTTGGCTAATGACCCGTACAAGTTCATCCGGCTCAAGCCCCTATCGAATGGGGCCGTGGGCAGGTACGACTGCGCGCTGATGCTCTTGCGTAGCGTGATGTCGCGAACTGCGGGGGGAAGAAGCCTGGCAAGGCCCAGGGTGGCCATGTCGATTTCAGCCCGCCCTTCGCAGGTTGAAAAGCGAACGTGGTTGCAGGTTGCCATCGAGTCGGGCGCCCGTGCCACTGCCTTGGTTGAGGCGCCCATGGCCGCGGCAATCGGGGCCGGAGTAGACGTTCTAGCGCCAAGCGGCAGCATGGTTGTGGATCTCGGGGCCGGAGTCACAGACATAGGAGTGCTGTCGACCGGCGGTATCGTCGTGTCGGACAGGCTCAAGATCGGCGGGGCGTCGATGGACAAAGCAATACAGGCGCACGCCCGCGACGTGCACGGGCTGGTGCTGGGCCAGCGTTCAGCTGAGAAGGTCAAGATCGAGCTGGGGGCCGACGGGTGGACCGGCCGGGAGGCGTCAGCCGTTGTGCATGGCCGGAATCTAGCCGATGGGCTGCCCAGGGAGGCAACTTTCGGCTCGCGGGAGATATCGTCGGCTGTTGAGCGCCCGGTCAATCAGATAGTCGAGTCCGCTCGATGTGTGTTCGGATGCACTCCTCCCGAATTGGCCGCGGACATCGCTGCCGGCGGCATCCTTCTCACAGGGGGTGGCTCGCGTCTTGCGGGGCTCGGCGGGTTCATGAGCGAGAGGATGGGAGTGACGTTCAGGGTCGCGCTCGATCCGGACACCTGCGTGATCCGGGGCATTGGAGAGTTGCTCCAAGGCATGGATCCCCGCGTGACATGCGCATGGAAGGGTGTATGATGTGTGGTATGATACAGAGCAGGAGCCACGAGAGAGGGGCGTTGCAGTCTGTGATGCGGAAGCGGTTGATTGACAGAGTTGCGGCGATTGCGATGATCGCTGCAGTCGCAGTTGTCGTGGTGTCTGGATCCATGTTCTGGGGACCCGCGGTATGCGCCGCCCAGGCGAAGGCTGACATGATTGACGTGTCGGAGCTGAGGCCAGGTATGAAGGGACACGGCATGACGGTGTTCCGCGGTGTGGAGCCCGAGAGCTTCGACGTGGAAGTCATAGGGCTCATTCGTCGA
Organism: Bacillota bacterium; assembly: GCA_019136685.1. GTDB lineage: Bacteria > Bacillota > DTU025 > DTU025 > DTU025 > UBA5389. The sequence continues at coordinate 1,671 of JAGVTS010000225.1, forward strand.
GGGGGCCAGTTGGGCGACATGATACTGGTGCGCGTGTCCGGCGCGGCCGTCGAAGCGGCGGGCGGAGTTGCCGAGGGCATGAGCGGCAGCCCGGTATACGTAGGCGGCAAGTTAGTCGGGGCCATTGCGTACGTATTCCCCGGAAGTGATCACTTCGTTGCAGGCGTGACTCCCATCGCAGAGATGATCAAGATACTGGATTACCCTGACGGGTTCGGCGCCCGTAGTCTTGGTGTCTTCGAGGCTCCGACGGGGGCTCGTGCGGCCACTTCTGTAGTCGTGAGCGGCCTGTCCGGACGGGCTCTTGGCCGGCTATCCGAGGCTCTTGAGCAGTATGGAGTCACAGTCCGACCAGCGGCTAGCCTGGGCTCTGGGTCTGCTGCGTTGGCCTGGGCAGGGACAACCGGGTTGGGAGCCACGGCTGGCTCGTCCGAGCCGGCGGCAGGTGATTGCCCGGCGGGAGGTATCGAACCGGGTTCGTCAATTGCGCTCCAGCTTGCACAGGGCGACGTTGAAATCACCGCCTTTGGCACGGTGACCTATGTGGAAGGCGACAGGTTCCTGGCGTTTGGCCATCCTGTTCTGGGAAACGGCACGACCGATCTTGCTGCAAGCAGCGCCCTAGTGCACGGAATCATCAAGTCAGACAGCACGCCGTTTAAGGTACTCAGCTCCACGGGCTCGGTGGGCGCCTTCACTCAAGACCGCCTCAGCGGCGTCGCGGGTAGGCTAGGGCGGCAGGCAGTAACTATTCCGGTGTCGGTGACGGTTGTGGATACGGAGACCGGGCGTGAGCGAACTATATCTGCGCTGGTTGCGCAGGATGAGTCGCTCGTGGCCGACATTTTCGGCTCATCGGCCCTTGCCGCATTTGACGGTACCCTGGACAGAGTGGGCAAAGGCACCGCCACAGTTGAACTCCGGGTAGAGCTTGCGGGCAGACAGCCTTACGAGCGCCTGGACACCTTCTGGAGCAATTCGGATGTGGCAGGCGCGAGCCTGTCAGATGCCTTTGACACAGTGGGACTGATCGCGAATAACGCGGCTGAACGCGCCGACATTGAACGGATAACCCTTAAGGCCCAGGTAGGAGCGGAGCGCCGAACTGCCATGATCGAAAAAGCTAGAGTGCTCCAGAAGACCGCACGTCCAGGAGATCGGGTGGAAGTCGAGGTTACGTTGCGCGTCTTTCGGGGACCGAGGGTGACCCGGGTACTGTCTCTAGCTGTGCCGGACGACATAGGGAGCGGAACAGTCTCACTCATGGTTAGGGGGGGCAGTGTCAGTGTCGAGGATGAACTGGATGGCTGGGCCAAGCCAGTGGAGGAACTGCTGTACATGGATGTCGACGACATGCTGACGGAGCTAGGTTCACGTCCGCTCGGCAATGACATTGTGCTCGAACTCGAACCATATTTGCTAGGCGAGCCTGAGATTGACATGGATCTGCCCGTGGGCTCGGAATTGCACAGGGACGGTGTTTCCGGGCGCGACTCCGATGACAAGGCGAAAGGCAAGGATAAGGAGACCGAGCCCAACGCCGCGGATTCGCAGGCAGATACGGAAGAGTTGTTCTCGAGGCCGGTGTCGGTGCGGGTTCCGACGGACTGGGTGGTTCAGGGGGTAAAATGGCTCACGGTAGAGATCGAAACCGAAACCGAACCGGAGATCGAGAAGCTGTATGAGGCGGATGCGTGACGCCTGAGCCGGGCGAATTGCTTAGGTCACTCCGTTGTCTGCAAACCACTGGATAGAGTCTCTTACCGAGTCACGCAATGACCTCGGGGCATAGCCCAGTTCCCGCCGGGCTTTTGCGCTGCTGATGTTGTAGTTGCTGAGCAGCGTTTCCACAGAGTACTTGGTGATCCGGCTTTTGACTTTGCAGGCCAGGCAGAAGGCGGTCGACACATGGGCAATGGCCCGTGTGAGCCAGGCAGGCACACGCAACCGGAAGCGCGGCCGGCGCCCGTGGAGCTCGTCCACCATCCGGGCCAGGTCGGCAACGCTGATGCATTCGCCGGCCAGAATATACACCTCTCCCGGCTTACCTTTCTCGGCTGCAAGGATGTGTCCGATCGCGACATCCCTTACGTCCACGAAATCGTATCCCCCATCCGGGATTGCCCAGAACGAATTGCGTGCCAGATCAAGCAGCACCCGCCCCATGATTGAGACGCGGAGGTCGAACGGGCCGATGACCCCGGTGGGGCAGACTATCACTGCATCTAGTCCACGCTCCACCGCCTGAAGGACCTCAATCGATGCCCTGGCTTTTGATTTGTCATACCCGCCGCGCGAACGTTCAGGATCGAAACCGCATGATTCGTCGATGACAGCGCCGTGCGGGGGTTCAACCAGAGAGTGGATCGAGCTTGTGTAGATCAGCCTTCTTACGCCCACCTTCTCGCACGCCCTCAGCACATTGATGGTACCCTGCACGTTCACGCGGTCCACCGATTGCTCCTGCCAGGGGAAGATGCTTACCAGTCCAGCCACGTGATAGACCATGTCAGCCCCGTGAAACGCAGCTTCCAGAGAATGAGGGTCCAGCACGTCTCCCGGGACGATCTCGATGGGCAGGCCGTCCAGCGGGCGTGTGTCTTCAGTTGGAAGCGCAAGGGCCCTGACTTCTTCGCCGCGGGCCAGCAACTCCCGCACGAGCACGTTCCCAATGTGCCCGGTTCCTCCAGTTACCGCTATCAACTCACTCACCGCCTTGGAGGGTTGGTCTTTCGTCAATTGGGCTGATCGGCTGCCATTGACTGAGTGGTCACTGATCTGCTCATTCACAGTGTACAGCGGGGAGTTTTGCGCTGTCAACAAGCGGGCTGGCTGGGCGCTAGGGGGCGAATCTGCGCCGCGAGCGGGGCTCTCGGCGTCAGTGGATACCCCACGATTTCTGCGGTTTGGAGGCGACCCGATGGTCTCCCGAAATCGATGTACTCAAAAAGTGACGGTATCTCCAAAACTATCGGTGATAATTGACTATATGCCAGCTCAGGCCGTTGTAGCCCATGGCTGTCGCAGTTAGGCCAGCTAAAAGGCCCTTCCCTCAAGGATAACTCCCGGCGCCGTCGCTCTGTTTGACAGTGCCTGCCCGCACTCCCATGTCACACCATACGCAACATCATATGCCCAGCTAACCGACGTTTCACTCGGCGGTCGCCGGAGGAAACAGCCATACGCCGTCGAAGTGGACAGCGGTGGTGAATGCTTGTGGCGCGTATCAGCCGCCTGCGCATGAGGCGCTCAATGTGCGTTTTCATACTCTTGCTTGCCCTGACCACCATGGCGTGGTTGGCGGTCCGACGTAACCTGGCTGCGATCGGGTCTGACGTAGCCGGGGTCGTCCTCTCACGCGCGCTTGGCGGCGCCGATGTGCGGGTTGAAAGCGTAACGGTTCATGGCATACGGTCGCTGGCCATGTCGGGTGTGAAGCTAGGAGACGGATTGAGTGCACAAAGGGTGCTTGTTGCCTACGACTTTCGTTCACTGCTGAGGGCCCACACCAGCCCTCTGCTGAGTGTGACTGCGATCCGCGCGGAAGGCGTGGAGGCAGACTGGAGCGCGCTTCAGAGGTACGTGAATCGCGCCGAACCCGCGGGTGCAACCTCTGTTGATCAACTCCGCTTGGGGTCAGGCTCAGGAGCGGGATCAAAGGCCGGCTCGGGCGAGAGTAAGGGTGTTGCCGCTTTCGCCGGTACGATTTCGATCCGTGACGCTGTCGTCATGGTCGATCGTTCAGGCGAGACCCAGAGCAGCAAGTCTGCCGAGCGCAGGGTTGAGCTGAAAGATGTCCGGCTGGAACCGGTCACGGTCAACCTAACCACTGCATGGTCGGTCGCTGTGGCCAACGCGTCATACTACGACACACAATGGCCTGGCCAGGCAGTGGAGTTGGCGGATGTTCGCGGCGTGGCCACACTTTCGGACGGCGCAGTAACCGCAGATGATGTTTCGGCCCAACTACTGGGAGGCATGGTGCGCGGCGAATTCACTGCAGCGAGTGCAACGGGAACAGGCTCTGCCGCGGTCCGCGTGGCGGGGCAAGCCATCCTGACAGGGGTCTCGTACAATGGATGGGCTTTCACCGGCGAGCTCGCAACGTGTGACGACGGCAGGATACGGGTGGATGGTGAGGTCAGCTTCAGCGGAGGCGGGAACGCAGACGCGAGCGGAGATGATTCTGCCCCGGGGTCGGCAATCGACTTAGGACGCCTGAACGCCCGGCTGGACGGGACTGCTGTAGTCCCGGGTTTTACTCCCGATGCGACCACCCTTTCGGCCAATGGGATTGTGAACATAAGAGCCATGGAGATCGGGAAATCGCGCGTCAATGACTTGAAGCTCGAGGTGTCGGCGGAGAGCACCCGCGGCGCCGGCGACAGCCCGGGCGACATCGTGATCAGTACTCGCGCCCAGAAGGCTACTCTGGAGCAGATTGCCAGAGCATTGGGTAGGCCCATTCCTGCCCAGGGCTGGGTAGAATGGTGTGCAGACGGCAAGATCGGGCCGGATGGACACGCCTATGCTCGCTTGAGGCTTACTGACGGCGCTGTGCGTCCAGAGGGGTGGCCGGACGAATTGCCCCACGAGTTCACGGGGATATCGGGGGTAATCGAGGTGTCCACTGTGATCAAGGCTCCTGCTGACGCCAGTGCTTCTGCCGACGCGCCTGTTAGTGACGGTGGATCCAGTGAGGGCAAGCCCGCCTTGCGTGTACCCGGGATGCACGCAAAACTGGGCGGCGGTGAGGTGGGGGTATCGGGCTCTCCCCAGTCGTGGCGTGTGACGGCGTCAGGGGTCAGGGTTGACCACCAACTCGTGTCGGGACTTATCGACGCGGACCTGGTGCTGCGCGCAGGAACGCGACTCTTGCTGAGTGGGCGTGCCGCTGTGCGAAATGCCCAGATGGATCTGGTAGTAGCCGGGATTCAGAGCGGGGTTCCGGTGCCCGAGGCTGACCTGGACGTTGATATTGAGGTGGGAGAGAACGTTAGGATTGTGCGAGGCGAGTCGTGGGCATGGGCGCTGCCCGGAACAGTTCACGTTCAGGGCAGCACGCGGCGTCCGATAGCCTCTGGTAGCCTGAACCTGTCGTCTGGCCGGATAGACCTGTACGGTGTTCCGCTGGAGGTCGTGTCAGGGGGAGTGCACTTCACAGGAGCGCCGGGCGATCCGCCCGAGTTTTTCCTGGCGGCGCGGGATGTGGCGTCCGGACTTCCGACGATCATAACCGTGGATGGTGTGCCCGGCGACATGCGCATAACAGTGAAACCAGAGGAGGGGTCCGAGAAAGAAGTGCGCGAAGGGGACCTTCTCGTGAAACTTCTGCTGGCTCGGTTGCGTCTATACATGTTAAGCGGGCTTGGGCAAGCATTGGCGAATTGATCACCCGGGTGAGCACAGGAGGAATCGGGTCGACAGAGTAGAATAGAAAGTCGAGCCATTCGAGTGTAGGAGCGACTTCATCTGGTCATATATGCGACCAGGCGGGGTGAGATGTGGGAGGGAAGATTGTTGAACTCAAGTAGCGCCACGAGGTTCTGCGGTATGCTGGCTGTTTTGGTGGTGACGATGCTTATTGCCTCGTCAGCCGCACTGGGCGCGTCGGCCGAAACGCTTGGCAGGGTTACTGCCATAGAAGTCCAGGGAAACGTCAGAATCGACTCGGATACCATAATCAACAAGATGACTATCAAGATAGGCGACCAGTTGGTTGAGAAGGCCGTAGAGGAGAGCTTCGCTGCCATCGACTCCATGGGCTGGTTCGCTGATCTGGGAGCGAACACCGTTCCATACCTGGGGGGCGTGAAGCTGATCGTACTGGTCAGGGAGTTTCCCGTCATCAGTCGCGTTGCGATAAGTGGGAACAAGCTCATACCTTCTGAAGAGCTGCTCGGGCTGATGGCGACAAAGGCCGACTCCCAGCTGAACTCGAATCAGCTCAGGTCCGATCTTGAAGCCATGGGCAATCGTTACCAAGAGAAGGGCTACTGGGCGAGCATCGAACCGTCTCTGTCTGAGGATGGAGAACTCACCCTGCATCTGGTGGAGTGGACTGTGGCCGATGTGAAGATATCCGGTAACGAGAAGACCAAACCCCAGGTAATCTGGCGCGCGATTCAGACCAAACCTGGCGACTACATCAACGTCAACAAGATCAACGAGGATCGGCGGAAGATCTACCTGCTGGGCGCCTTCGAGAATGTTGAGGTTACTGTGGAGCCGGTGCAGGGCAGGTACGAGTATGTAATAGACTATGTTCTCACTGAAAGAAAGACCGGTATTGCCAACTTGAGCCTGGCGTACAGTTCGGCTGACGGCCTTATGGGTTTCATCGAGCTCGGCGACCAGAATTTCCTCGGCAATGCTCAGACGGTCAATGTCAAGGCTGAGTTTGCCAAGGGCAAGAGCAATTACGAGCTGGGATTCTATGAGCCGTGGGTAGGCAAGACGGGCAAGACCTCGCTGGGCTTCAACGTGTTCAGCAAGTCGTCGGAGAAGAAGTTCACTCCGGAGGACGAAGGCGACCAGATCAAGTACACCGAAAGCCGCACCGGCGGCGATGTGACGGTGGGCCGAACGCTTTCCCTCAATACTAGGGCATTCCTTAAGTTCAAGATGGACAATGCTGTAACTCGAGCCCTGGATTCCGCTGAACAGGAAAACATCCCCCAAGGCGGCATAACACGGTCTCTCACGGTATCAGCTGTGAACGACACCAGAGACGACCTGTGGGACCCCACTTCGGGCCATAGGCTGACCGGATCTGTAGAATACGCCGGCGGCGTGCTTGGGGGCGACAGTAGCTTCACTAAGGTCGAAGGCGAAGGGTCCGCCTACTACCAGGTTCGTGATGGCCACGTGCTCGCAGGGCGGCTCAGCTCCGGGTTCGGCATCGACACTCTGCCCGAGCGGGAGCGGTTCCGCTTAGGTGGTGCGGAGACCGTACGAGGCTACAAGTACGGCGATATCGAGGGCGACCGCATGGCCTTCGCAAACGCTGAATACCGGTTCAAGATAACCAAGGGCTTGCAGGGTGTGGTGTTCTGCGATGCGGGCCAGGCCTGGAATGCGCAGGACTCCTTCGCTCTGGAGCAGACCAAGATCGGATACGGAGTGGGCGTGCGGGTTTCCGTTCCAGTGCTGGGCATGATCCGCATCGACTACGGAATCGCCGAGGGTCGTGGCCAGGCTTACTTCAGCTTCGGGCAGACCTTCTAGGCAATCGAACTCCCAGGACCCCGAGGGCCGTCGCCGCGGCGACGCCGGCGAGCGAATCGCCGCTTGGGTGGGTGTAGCGGTGGAATGACAGCTTGGGCCGGCTGTTGTATAATTGGCTGGGCGCCGTTCGGTCGGCGCCATCTCTATGCTGCGTCTACCGGCGCGAACACCTGCGGGCGACGCGCCGGAACGGGTTGAGCTATACGAACTAAAGAGAGGATGACCTACATGTTCAAGAACCTTCCCAAAGCACTTGTTACTTTGTTTATCTGCACTCTCCTGGTCGGCCTGGGGCTCGGCCTAACCAACCGGGCCGTCTCGCGGGCTGCGGGCGAGTCTGTTGTAATAGGCAAGCTTGATGGATCCAGGGTTGGGCAGGAGTTTCCAGCTATGAAGACCGCGTGGGAAAATGTCGCCAAGCAGAAGGCCGCCTTGGAAAAGGAACTCAACAAGAAGGCCGAGGGCCAGGACGAGGAGAGCCAGAAGGCGCTTCTCGATCAGTACAACAAGAAGTACAACGACTATGCCCGCGAACAGCTGGATCCGGCACAGAAGGCGCTGGAGGGCGCCATAGCTGCCGTCGCTAAGGAAAAGGGCGTTACGGTAGTCATCGATAGCAGCGTTGTGCACCTTGGCGCTGTGGACATGACTGAGGCAGTGCTGAAGAAGGGCGGAGCCAAGTAGGGCA